>DASZKQ010000382.1:0-15444 GCA_035552835.1 Mycobacterium sp.
CCTCGAGCACCACGACGGTTCGAGCGCCGTCGATTACCTGCGCGAGGCTGCGCTCGGGCTCACGACGCGCGGCGGCCAGCACCCCGCGGTTGAGATGAAAGCCGACCACCTCGGCCATCACCTCTGCGGACACCCGATAGAAGGGCGCGGGGTTACCGGCCAGATCTGCCTTGAGCTCGGCGAGCCTGCGGTCGGTGCCTAGGAAAGCTAGTGGCGTAAAAGGCGAGGCCAGCATGCGCTGCACCACCAGCACACCCTCGGCGATCACCGGCCCCTTGCCGCTCGGCAGGTCGGGCCGACGGTCGATGCTGTTCAAATCCCGGAAAGAATCCAGCCGCGCGTCGTCCGGATCGGTGACATCGGTGACGACCACACCATCGATGCCGTCGGCGCGGTCAAAATTGGCTGAACTCAAGGGCTTTCGTCGACAAGGGCCAAGATCAGGTCGGCGGCATCGCGCAACGTATCGCGTTCGGCGCCGCCCAGGGTGTCGAGCCGCTGCGCGAGCCACTCCTGGCTGGCTCGGCGTTCGGCCTCAAGAAGTTCGGTGCCGGCAGCAGAGACCGAAACCAAGACCTGCCGACCGTCGTCGGGGTGCGCAACGCGGTCGACAAAACCCAGGTCGGCCAACGAGGCGATTACCCGCGTCATCGACGGCGGGCGAACCCGTTCCCTGATAGCCAGCGCGCCCGGGGTCATCGGGCCGTAGTTGGCCAATGTCGCCAGCGCCGACAGCTGCGACAACGACACCGGGGACTGCGGCCGCCGAAACCGCAACTGCCGGGACAGCCGCATTACCGCCAACGACAGATCGCTGGCCAACCGGCTATCACTATCGATCACAGCGCGAACGTTACGACAGAACGTCCAATCGTCCACAGGGAATCACCGACTCGGGGCCCGCCAAGCATGCCCAATTGCCCAATTGCCCAACTCCTCCTCCGGCCGCGGCGCGCCCGGCATCGTCGTCGGGCTATCGTGAATCGATGTCTGTCGAGCCTGCCAAAAGCCTCGATCCGCCGATGCTGCCTGCCGCGCTGCTGGACGTATGGCCGGTCATTGCCCTCGGCGCACTGGCCTGGCTGGTTGCCGCCGTGGCCGCGTTCGTGATACCCGCCCTGGAGACCTGGCGGCCGCTGACATTGGCCGGGCTGGGAGTCGGGGTGCTGGGCACCAGTATCTTTCTGTGGCAGCGTGAGGCCGCGAGCCGTGGCGCGCGTGGCGCACAGACCGGGTTGCAGTACCAACCCAACCCTGACCAAGAATGACGGCCCAACTAGGAGGTATGCGTCCAGTGGCAGCGCCGCTGTTGCAAGCGCAAGTTGATATCAAGGCACCGGTCTCGAAAGTCTGGTCGCTGGTTAGCGATTTCCGCCGCATGCCCGAGTGGAGCCCGCAATGTCGGTTGATGCGGCCGCTCGGTCCGGTCCGCCACGGCACCCGCACCATCAACGTCAACCGCCGCAACCATCTGTTCTGGCCGACGACATGCACCGTCCTTGAGGTGATCCCGGACCAGAAGCTGGCATTCCGGGTCAACACCAATAACACGATCTGGAGCTACGAACTGCAGCCGATCCCCGAGGGAACCCGCGTGATCGAGAGCCGGCATGCCGAGAATGGGACGAAGCCGGTGTCGAGTGTGGCCGTGAACGCGCTTTTCGGCGGCACCGCGAACTTCGAGCGGGAACTCGTCGACGGCATGAACGCCTCACTGGCCAAGATCAAAGCCGTGGCCGAGAACAGCTAGCTGAGCTCTGCGGGCTTCTCGGTGATGTCGAGCACCCCGTCGTCGTAGGGCTCATACATCGGCGAGCCGCTGCCGGCGGGAGCCGGGATGTCGGAATGCGCACCACAACCGTATTCGAATTCGACCACATGCCCATCGGCGGACAACTCGTTGCCGCATACCCCGAACATCGCGCCCAACGACCCGGCAAGCGGCAGAAAGAAACCGCAATCGCGGCATACCCGTTTAGTGGATTGCGCCATCTGCGAGGACGGGCCGTAGTCACCGTCGTGCCAGCGTTGCGCCGCATCCGAGCGGCCCCACGCGCTCATCACTCGACGCCGTCCCAGACCGATTTCAACCGCGATGTCGTCAACCTGCGGATCGCCGGTGGCCAGGTACCCGGGCACCAACCGCGGATCATCGGGCAGCGGCGCCAGCAGATCTCCTGGGCTGAGGTCGCCCGGCCGGATGCGCTGATCCCAGGGCACCAATTCCGGCGCCAACAATGACGTGGGGCCCGGCACCAGGACCACCTCGCTGATGGTCGCGTGATCAGCTCCGGGATAGGCGGCCACGACGACGGCCCACTGCCAGCCCCGATAACCAGGCAAATGGGCCAGAAAACGGTGGGTTGCGCTGGTCGGATCTTCATAGCCGACGCCGAGGTAGTCACCCACCGTGTCGGCGCCGCTGAACTCGACGATGGCCGTCCGCGCCGGCTCAACGGCACCGGTGAGGACGGTCGCCAACTCAGGCGACCACTCGTCGGTGGTCGCCGCAGCCGACTCCGGAGTGGGTCGGGTCACGTTGTCCGCTGTTTCCATACGCCCCAATACTGCCGTAGACCCTGGTGTCCGGCCACACCGGTTGCCTACACATCGCATCGGCCGACATCTGTGAGAATTGAGGCATGGCTGGACGGCGGCGTGATCACCCGGATAGCGGCCGGGCGTCCGCCGGCCGCCGCACCCGCACCGGACCCGCGGCCGAGCACCCCGGCATGGCCAACTATCCGGCTGACGAGCCGGACTATCGCCGGCGGGACCATCAACGCCGCCCGCCACCGATGCCCAGCGCCAACCGCTACCTGCCGCCGCTGCACCACCAGCCCGAGTCCGACCGTCGCAGTGCGCCACCACCTGGTGGCGCAGCCGCCGAGCGGGTCACCGTCACCCGCGCGGCCGCACAGCGCAGCCGCGAAATGGGTTCGCGGATGTACGGGTTGGTGCAGCGCGCCGCCACCGCCGACGGCGCCGACAAGTCCGGGCTGACGGCGCTGACCTGGCCGGTGGTGGCTAACTTCGCGACCGACGCCGCGATGGCCGTCGCACTGGCCAACACGCTGTTCTTCGCCGCAGCCACCGGGGAAAGCAAGGACAGGGTCGCGCTCTACCTGTTGATCACGATCGCGCCGTTCGCGGTTGTCGCACCGCTGATCGGTCCGGCGCTGGACCGGCTACAGCATGGCCGGCGGGTCGCGCTGGCGGCGTCGTTTGCGCTGCGCACCGGGTTGGCGGTGGTGCTGATCAGCAACTACGACGGCGCCACCGGAAGCTTCCCCTCGTGGGTGCTGTATCCCTGCGCGCTGGCAATGATGGTGCTGTCGAAGTCGTTCAGCGTCCTGCGCAGCGCGGTGACGCCACGGGTGATGCCGCCGACGATCGACCTGGTGCGGGTCAACTCCCGGCTGACCATGTTCGGGCTACTGGGCGGCACCATCCTCGGCGGCGGCATCGCCAGCGGAATCGAGTATGTCTTCACCCGCTTGTTCCATTGGCCCGGGGCGTTATTCGTCGTCATTGCGGTGACTGTTGCCGGCGCCTTGCTGTCCATGCGAATTCCACGCTGGGTCGAAGTGACCGAGGGTGAGGTTCCCACCACCTTGAGCTATCGCACCCGCCAACCGGGCAAAAGCTGGTCCGAGGAGTTTAGCGGGGCTCTTCGACAACCGTTGGGCCGCAACATCATCACCTCGTTGTGGGGCAACTCCACCATCAAGGTCATGGTCGGATTCCTGTTTTTGTACCCGGCCTTCGTCGCCAAAGCGCGTGACGCCAGTGGATGGGTGCAGCTCGGCATGCTGGGACTTATTGGCGCTGCGGCGGCCATCGGTAACTTCGCCGGCAACTTCGCCAGCGCACGGCTGCGGCTGGGCAGGCCCGAGGTGCTGGTCGTGCGCTGCACCGTGGCGGTGACCGGGGCGGCGGTGGCCGCCGCGGTGGCCGGCACTCTGCTGACCGCCGCGATCGCAACCTTGATCACCTCGGGGTCGAGCGCGATTGCCAAGGCCGCACTGGACGCATCGTTACAGGACGACCTGCCCGAGGAATCGCGCGCGTCGGCGTTCGGGCGGTCGGAATCGACGCTGCAGCTGGCTTGGGTGCTCGGTGGCGCGCTGGGCGTGTTGCTCTATACCGACCTGTGGGTCGGCTTCAGTGTCGTTGCGGCCGTGCTGATTTTGGGGTTGGCGCAGACCGTGGTTAGCTTCCACGGCGATTCGTTGATCCCCGGCCTGGGCGGAAACCGGCCGGTGGTGGTCGAGCAGGAAGGTGGTCACAGCGGCCACGACGCCGCGGCGGTCTCGTGGGAGTGAAGCCAACGGCGAAGTTCGGCATCGCCATGCTGCTCGCGGCTTTGCTGCTATCGGCGGCCGCGGGAGTCGGCGCCTGGGCGCTCGCCCGGGAGCGCGGTCCACTACACCCCGAGATCAGCGCGTATTCGCACGGTCAGATGACCCGAGTCGGACCCTATAGATACTGCAAAGTGCTCGACCTCAACGATTGCGAAAGCCCAGGGGCGCAAGGCGAGTTGCGGGTGAATGCGCGCGATCCGGTGCAGCTTTCGGTGCCGCCGGCGATTGGCCGGGCACCGTGGTGGCTGTTGCGGGTCTATGAAGATGCGGTCAACCCAACGACGACCTTCTACCGGCCGGACAGCCGCCTGGCGGTCACCATCCCCACCGTCGATGCCAAGCAGGGGCGGCTGACCGGGATCGCCGTCCAGTTGATGACTGTGGTCGTCGACCGGGCCGGCGAATTGCATGGTGTCCCTCATGCGGAATGGTCGGTGCGCACCGTCTGGGGCTAGGCGCCGTGGCCGACCGGGACCTCTTCGCCGGGAAGCGGCGGCCCAGGCGGTGTGCCATCACCGAAGGGCTTGCCGCCCAATGCTTCCCGGCCATGCGGCGTCAACCAGTTGGCCAGCTCGGGCCCCTTCGGCACGATACGGGTCGGGTTGATGTCGGCGTGCACAATGTAATAGTGCTGCTTGATTTGGACGAAGTCGACGGTATCGCCGAAACCCGGCGTCTGGAACAGGTCACGTGCATAGGCCCACAGCACGGGCATCTCGGAAAGTTTGCATCGATTGCACTTGAAGTGCCCATGGTAAACCGGGTCGAAGCGAGCCAAGGTAGTGAACAACCGGACATCGGCTTCGGTGATCGTCTCGCCCACCAGAAACCGCTGGTTTTCCAGTCGATCGCTGACCCAGTCCAATGCCGTGAACAACCTGTCGTAGGCCGCGTCGTAGGCTTCCTGCGAGCCTGCGAAGCCGCACCGGTAAACACCGTTGTTGATCTCGGTGTAAACCCTTTTGTTGACCTCGCCGATCTCGTTCCGCAGCGGTTCGGGGTATAGCTGCGAAGCGCCGTCACGTTGGTAGGCAGTCCATTCCGTGGACAGGTCCAACGTCAGCTGCGCGAAATCGTTGGTGACCACAGCGCCCGTCGGCACGTCGACGATTGCTGGGACGGTGATGCCCTTGGGATAGTCGGGAAAGCGTTTGAAATACGAGTCCTGCAGCCGAGGGATCTTCAATACCGGGTCGACGCCACCCGGGTCGAGGTCGAAAGTCCAACTGCGCTTGTCATGGGTGGGGCCGCAAAATCCAATGGAGATAGCACTTTCCAGCCCCAGTAACTGTCGGACGATGATCGCGCGGTTGGCCCAAGGGCAGGCGCGCGCGACGATCAGTCGATACCGGCCCGGCTCTACCCGATAGTCGTCCCGGCCGTCGGCGGTGATGCGGGTCGCGATGTAGTTGGTGTCGCGGGTGAACTCGCCGGCCTCGGCGACGTATGCCATCTCAGGAGTCAGCCACGGTCAGGAACCGCCGAGCCAAGTCGCGCTCGGTGGATGCACCAACTTCCCACTCTGCGATCCATGGTCCGGTGCCCTCGGACTGATCGACAATCCCGTCTTCTAACCAGGTGTAGCGACCCTTCAGCACGTTGCGGGCCAGCGCGGCGTCGGTGCTGTCGGTGTTGGTCCACAACGCGCTGAACAGCGCCTCGACCCGCAAGGTGGCCTGCTGACAGAACGCCTCGGCGAGCTCGTACGCCTGTTTGCCCTGGGCCGAGTCTGCTACCCGCAGGGCCTCGGCTCTCACACACGCCGCCGACATCGCGAACAGTTCCGCGCCGATGTCCACCACCCGGAAGAGGAATCCCTGCTTTTGCTCCAGTGCCGCTTGCCAGCGCGCCATTCCGTAGAAGGTGTTGCGGGCCAGCTTGCGCGCGGAACGCTCGACGAATCGCAGATGTGTCGCCAATCGGCCGAACTCGCGATACGCCGTCGGCCGTTGACCCTCGCCGAAAACCAATTGCGGCAACCACTTCGCGTAGAACCCGCTCGCCCCAACGGCTGCCTTGGCCTTTTGCCGCACATCGGCCTTGGGATTCGCGAGATCGCCGGCGGCGGATAGGTGGGCGTCCACCGCCTCACGGGCGATCAGCAGCCGCATGATCTCGCTGGAGCCTTCGAAGATGCGGTTGATCCTCAGATCGCGCACCACCTGCTCCACCGGCACGGCCCGCTCTCCGCGCGCGGCGAGCGACTCGGCAGTCTCATAGCCCCGGCCGCCGCGGATTTGCAGCAGTTCGTCGCCGATCAAGCAGGCCATCTCGCTCGACCACAGCTTGGCCAGCGCCGCCTCGATCCGGATGTCGTTGCGGCCCTCGTCGGCCATCTGACCGGAGAGCTCCAACACCGATTCGAGCGCGTAGCTGGTTGCGGCCATGAACGAAATCTTTTCTGCGACCGCCGCGTGTTCGCCGACGGGTTTGCCCCACTGCACCCGTTCGCACGACCACTCCCGCGCGATTTTCAGCGACCACTTGGCGGAGCCGGCTGCGATCGCGGGTATCGAGAGCCGTCCGGCGTTCAGGGTGGTCAATGCGATCTTCAGCCCGTCGCCTTCCCGGCCGATCAGGTTTTCCGCGGGCACCCGGACGTGATGCAGCCTGGTAAGACCGTTTTCGATCCCGCGCAACCCCATGAACTTGTTGCGCCGCTCCACGGTGATGCCAGGTGAATCGGCCTCGACGACGAACGCGCTGATCCCGCCTCGGTGCCCATCGCTTTTGGGCACCGAGGCCATCACCACCAGCAGGTCGGCGACCACACCGTTGGTCGTCCACAATTTGACGCCGTCCAGTTCATACGCCTGTCCATCGTCGACCGGAGTGGCCGTCGAGGCCAACCGCGCCGGGTCGGAGCCCACATCCGGTTCGGTGAGCAAAAACGCCGATATTGCCCCGGCGGCACACCGCGGCAAAAACTTCTGCTTCT
The DNA here is from genome assembly GCA_035552835.1 of Mycobacterium sp. Lineage (GTDB taxonomy): Bacteria > Actinomycetota > Actinomycetes > Mycobacteriales > Mycobacteriaceae > Mycobacterium. Next base: position 7,303 of record DASZKQ010000382.1, read on the forward strand.
GTTCTGGAGTTCCGGCCAGCTTCAGCGGTTCGGGTACCCCGATCGACTGATGCGCCGAGAGCAGCGCACCGAGACTGGCATGCACGGTCGAAACCATCTGCAGTGCGCGGTTATACGCGACTTGCGACATGTTCAGGCCGCCGTACTCGGACGGGATTTTCATGCCGAAGCAACCGAGCTCAGCAAGGCCTTTGACATATTCATCGGGGATCTGGGCGTCGCGCTCGATGACGCTGCCGTCGATCGTGTCGAGAAATTCCCGCAACTGAGCTAAGAACTTCTCGGTGCGAGCGGCCTCTTCGTCAGAGGGCCGGGGAAACGGGTGAATGAGCTCAAGCGGAAAACGGCCGAGAAAAAGCTCCTTGGCCAAGGATGGCTTATCCCAACCGCTTTCGCGAGATTCCTCAGCTACGGCTCTCGCTTGTTCCTCGGTGACCTGTGCCTGCTGTGCCATCGGACTTCCCTCACTCGAAGCGACTCCTGCGGAACGTCGGTGACCAGTGTTCCCCGGGAAGCGCGAGGGTACACCCGTTTGCGCAACAGGCCGAGTTAGGCGTCGAATTCCCGAGCCACGGCTTTGACCACCTCGGAGACCCTGCGAGCGGTTTTGCGGTCCGGATAGCGGCCCTTGCGCAGCTCGGGCTGCACGGTGCTCTCCAGCAAGGTGATCATGTCCTCGACCATGCCGTGCAGTTCATCTGGGCTGTGCTTGTGTTCGGCTGGGCCCTCTCGGCGGGGCCGGGTCAGGCTGGGCGGCGGGTCGATCAGTTTGAGACTCAATGCCTGCGGCCCGCGGCGTCCGGAGGCAACGCCGAATTCGACGCGCTGCCCCGCTTTGAGGCCTTCGACGCCCGCGGGTAACGCCGAGGAACGGACGTAGACGTCCTCGCCGTCCTCCTGGGATAGGAAGCCGAATCCCTTCGCCGCGTCGTACCACTTAACCTTGCCTGTCGGCACCGGTCTCACCTGCTTGTCTGACGAATAACTAGAACGAGCAACACAATGAAGCGTCCCGCCTGCGCAGGACGCGATGACGAAAGATCCTACTCGGAAGGCCGCCAGCCGAGCACCCTGTTTCTCGGTACTCTGGCATTACCGCTGGAGGAGACAATGCGCCTGGTCCTGAACGTTATCTGGTTGATTTTCGGCGGCCTCTGGTTAGCCCTCGGCTACCTGCTGGCGGCGCTGATCTGCTTCCTGCTCATCATCACCATCCCGTTTGGATTCGCAGCGTTGCGCATCGCATCCTATGCGCTGTGGCCGTTCGGGCGGACGATCATCGACAAGCCCGGCGCAGGTACCGGCGCACTGATCGGGAACATCATCTGGCTGCTGTTGTGCGGGATCTGGCTGGCGATCGGACACCTGGTGAGCGCGGTGGCGATGGCGCTGACGATCATCGGTATTCCGCTGGCGCTGGCCAACCTCAAACTGATCCCGGTGTCCCTGGTGCCATTGGGCAAGGAAATCGTTCCCGTCGATCAACCACATCACGCCGGATCGCTGGCGACGTACCGGTGATTGACGCGTTTAATCGGCCCCACGCGTCGGCTGTGAGCCGTTTCTCGGCCACTTAGCGGTGTGAATTCGGTCACATAACGGATTGATCACAGGACGGCAACGGCTCGATGTCGTAGCGAGCGACCTGCACGGATGACGGGGCTTCCTGGCGCTTTCCGCGTCGACGGAAAACGAAACGCCGGATTCGCCAAAAAATGACTCTGCAGCGATCACCCGCTAGCGTCGTCCGCGAGCTTGCCGAGTTTTCTTGAGCGGCGGGCCTTCTCGCCTATAGCGCCGAGCTCCATCCGATAGGCGGGGACACACCAACCCGTGGATGGAGGCGGGGGACCCATTGGTCCGCCGAGATTGGACCGGAGCCGTCCGCGGCTCCTTGGGGTGAAGCCATCGCCGTATCTGTGCATTCGGCGTGGCCGGGCGACCTCTCCCGCCCGAACCCGACAGCTGACCTCGTGGGCGCATCAAGAGAGGACGTCTTCGGCGTATGAGCGGACGGCATCGTAAGCCCACCACTTCGAACATCAGCGTCGCCAAACTCGCATTCACCGGTGCTGTGATCGGTGGCGGTGGCATCGCACTTGCGGGCCACGCGTCCGCGGCTACCGACGAGCAATGGGACGCTGTCGCTGGCTGCGAGTCGGGCGGCCACTGGGGCATCAACACCGGCAACGGCTACCACGGCGGGCTGCAGTTCTCGCAAGGCACCTGGGCCGCACACGGCGGCGGCGAGTACGCCTCCTCCGCGAACCAGGCCAGTCGCGAACAGCAGATCTCCGTCGCCGAGCGGGTGCTGGCCACCCAGGGCCGCGGCGCCTGGCCGGTGTGCGGCCGTGGACTCGGGGCCGCGACGCCGCGCAACGTCCTCGCCGACGCGCCCGCCCCAGACCAGCCGCCACCAGCTGAGCCCGCCGCGTTCGACGCGCCGCCGCCACCTCCGCCCGCTGACCCCGCACCGCCGGAGGCGCCTGCGCCGCCACCACCACCAGCTGAGCCCGCCGCGTTCGACGCGCCGCCGCCGCCTGCTGACCCCGCCCCGCCAGCCGAACCGGCACCAGCCGAGCCGGCCGCCGTCGACGCCCTAGCACCGCCAGACGCGCCGCCACCGGCAGACGCAGGGCCGCCGGCAGACGCGCCGCCACCACCGGCCGAGCCGGCACCTCCCGCGGATGAGCCGTCGGATGTCCACCAAGCCACGACCGTGGCGCATTGGACCTTCGCCGACGACCCCGCACCGGTCCCGGGGTTGCCGACCGATCCGGCCGCAGCGGGCTCCGCGATACACGACCTGCAGGTGCCGCCGCAGCTCGCGCCCCTGCTAGATCCGGCGAACCTGCCCGACACCAGTAAGGGGCTGCCGGTGGCACCGCCGCGGAACATGGACCCGAGCTACGTCAAAGACCTGCTCAAAGCGATCCAGTCGCAGAGTGTGAGCGGTAACCCGGCCCTGTCGTCGCTCGCGTAAACGGCGCCCGGGGTTTCGGCCGACTAGCGGTTGACCACCGTGACGGGATGTAGGTAAGGCAGCTCGTCAGCAGGTAGCGGGAAGACCACGTCGCCGTAGGGAGACAGTGCGCCTACCCGATCGGTTGCCAGTTCGCTCACCGCGTGGTCGTCTGGGTTGGTCGTCGGCCAGCCTCTGTCGACGTAACGGGTCTTCTGCGCCTTTTCGTCAGCGGTGTCAGCCACGGGTCCCATTCTGACAGGTCTTGCGCTGTGATGACGGCCCGGCTCTCCCATCCACATCAGCCCGTCGCCTCGGAAGGCCTTCCCCTGCGACTGCTTTACGCTGGTCAGCAATGACCGAACAAACCCCGGGCATCCCGCTGGGGTCCTGGCTGGCCGACTTGCCCGACGAGCGGCTGATCCGCCTGCTGGAGCTGCGGCCCGACCTTGCCCAGCCGCCGCCGGGCAGCATCGCGGCCCTGGCCGCCCGCGCCCAGGCCCGACAGTCGGTCACGGCCGCCACCGACGAACTGGATTTCCTGCGGCTAGCGGTGATCGACGCGCTGCTGGTTCTGCACGCAGATACCGCGTCGGTGCCCGTTGCCAAGTTGCTCGCGTTGATCGACGGTCGTGCGGCCGAATCCGAGGTGCTCGGCGCGCTCGACGACCTCAAGGAACGCGCTCTGGTTTGGGGTGACACCGAACTCCGAGCGGCCCCCGATGCCGGTGCCGGGCTGCCCTGGCATCCGGGGCAAGTGAGCTTGGAAGACGCTTCGGCGAGCGGCGAGCAGATTGCCGAGTTGATCGACGGCCTCGACGATTCACAGCGGGAATTGCTGGACAAGCTGCTGGAAGGGTCGCCGCTGGGGCGCACCCGCGACGCCGCGCCCGGCGCTCCCGCGGATCGCCCGGTACCACAGCTGCTCGCGATGGGACTGCTGCGACGGATCGACGCCGACACGGTGATCCTGCCGCGCCATGTCGGGCAGGTGCTGCGGGGCGAGGAACCCGGGCCGGTTCAGCTGGCCGCGGCGAATCCGGTGGTTGCCACCACCACGTCTGCCGACGCCGACGCCGCAGCCGCCGGCGCGGTCATCGACTTGCTACGCGAACTCGATGTGCTGCTCGAAACACTAGGCGCGGCACCGATTTCCGAGCTGCGCAGCGGCGGCTTGGGGGTACGAGAGGTCAGGCGGCTGGCGAAGGTGACCGGGATCGACGAGGCCCGGCTGGGCTTGATCCTCGAGCTGGCCGCCGCGGCGGGCCTGATCGCCAGCGGGCTACCCGATCCGCAACCGGCCAGCGGTGAGGCGCCCTATTGGGCGCCGACGGTGGCCGCCGACCGGTTCGACGAGGCAACCGCCGCCGACCGCTGGTATCTGCTGGCCAGTACTTGGCTTGAGCTACCGGCCCGTCCGGCGTTGATCGGGACCCGCGGACCTGACGCCAAACCGTATGCCGCGCTGTCGGATTCGCTGTACTCGACGGCGGCCCCGCTGGACCGCCGGCTGCTGCTGGGCATGCTGGCCGAGCTGCCGACCGGCGCGGCGGTGGACAAGAGCACCGCATCGGCGGCACTGATCTGGCGGCGGCCGCGGTGGGCCAAGCGGCTACAGCCGGCACGAGTGGCGGACCTGCTGGAAGAGGCGCACCTGCTCGGCCTGGTGGGCCGCGGAGCGATCAGCACACCCGGCCGCGCGTTGATTGACGACGGCTCAAATCGCGGAGACGCCGACGTTGTCGACGCGATGGCACATGCCTTACCCGCGCCGATCGACCACTTCCTGGTTCAGGCTGACCTGACCGTTGTGGTTCCCGGGCCGCTCGAGCGTCAGCTCGCCGAGGAGCTGGCGGCGGTGGCCACCGTCGAGTCTGCGGGCGCGGCAATGGTGTACCGCGTCAGTGAGCAGTCCATCCGGCATGCCTTGGATATCGGCAAAACCGCCGACTCATTGCACTCGCTGTTCGACAAGTACTCCAAAACGGCTGTCCCGCAAGGGCTGACCTACCTAATCGACGATGTGGCACGCCGGCACGGGCAGCTGAGGATCGGCATCGCCGCGTCGTTCGTGCGATGCGAAGACCCGACGCTGCTCGCCCAGGCGGTGGCCTCCGCCCGGGCCCAAGCGCTGGGCCTGCGGGTGCTGGCCCCGACTGTGGCGATATCCCAGGCGCCGATCAGTGAAGTGCTCGCGGCCTTGCAGGACGCCGGCTTCGCCCCGGCCGCCGAGGACTCCACCGGCACCATCGTCGACATCCGGGCCCGCGGCGCCCGGGCGCCCACGCCGCAGCGGCGTCGGCCGCACCGGCCAATCCCGCGCCCGAGCGGGGAAAGCCTAAGCGGGGTCGTCGCGGTGCTACGCAAGGTGACTACCGCGCCGTTTGGCAGTGTCCGGATTGACCCGGCGGTGGCCATGTCGCTACTGCAGCGCGCCGCCCAGCGGCAGGACACCGTGGTCATTGGTTACGTCGACGCCGCCGGGGTCGCGACCCAGCGGGTGGTGTCGCCGATCACGGTGGCCGGTGGCCAGCTGGTGGCCTTCGATTTCGCCTCCGGCCGCGCACGCGAGTTCGCCATCCACCGCATCACCTCGGTGGTGTCGGAGGACAACGGATAATCAACCGTATGCCCGACGGCCCTCTGATTGTTCAGTCCGACAAAACCGTGCTGCTCGAGGTTGACCATGAGCTGGCCGGTGCGGCGCGCGCAGCGATCGCGCCGTTCGCCGAGCTGGAGCGCGCACCCGAGCATGTGCACACCTACCGCATCACCCCGCTGGCATTGTGGAACGCGCGCGCCGCGGGCCACGACGCTGAGCAGGTGGTCGATGCGCTGGTCAGCTACTCCCGCTATGCCGTCCCGCAGCCGTTGCTGGTCGACATCGTCGACACCATGGCCCGCTACGGGCGGCTGCAATTGATCAAGAACCCGGCCCACGGCCTGACGCTGGTCAGCCGGGACCGTGCGGTGCTCGAGGAAGTGTTGCGCCACAAGAAGATTGCACCAATGCTGGGCGCGCGGATCGACGACGACACGGTCGTCGTGCATCCCAGCGAGCGAGGCCGGGTCAAGCAGATGCTGCTCAAGATCGGCTGGCCGGCCGAGGATCTGGCCGGCTATGTCGACGGCGAGGCACATCCGATCAGCCTGCGCCAGGACGGCTGGCATCTGCGCGACTACCAGGAGATGGCCACCGAGTCTTTCTGGGCGGGCGGATCAGGCGTGGTGGTCCTGCCCTGCGGGGCGGGCAAGACCCTTGTCGGCGCGGCGGCCATGGCGAAAGCCAGTGCGACGACGCTGATTCTGGTCACCAACACGGTCGCAGGCCGCCAGTGGAAACGCGAACTGATCGCCCGCACCTCACTGACCGAAGAGGAGATCGGCGAATACTCTGGGGAACGCAAGGAAATCCGCCCGGTCACCATCGCCACCTATCAAGTAATCACCCGTCGCACCAAGGGCGAGTACCGCCACTTGGAGCTGTTCGACAGCCGCGACTGGGGGTTGATCGTTTACGACGAGGTGCACCTGCTGCCGGCGCCGGTGTTCCGGATGACCGCTGATCTGCAGTCTCGGCGACGGCTGGGGTTGACGGCCACGCTGATCCGCGAGGATGGCCGCGAGGGTGACGTGTTCAGCCTGATCGGTCCGAAACGCTATGACGCGCCGTGGAAAGACATTGAGGCACAAGGCTGGATCGCACCGGCGGAGTGCATCGAGGTACGGGTCACGCTGACCGACAGCGAACGGATGATGTACGCCACCGCCGAAGCCGACGAGCGTTACCGGGTCTGCTCGACGGCCCATTCGAAGATCGCGGTGGTCCGCTCGATCCTGAGCCGCCACCCCGGTGAGCAGACCTTGGTGATCGGCGCCTACCTGGACCAGCTCGACGAGCTGGGAGAGGTGCTGGATGCCCCGGTGATCCAGGGCTCGACCAAGACCGCAGAGCGCGAGGCGCTGTTCGACGCCTTCCGTCGCGGTGAGGTGAACACCCTGGTGGTGTCCAAGGTCGCCAATTTCTCCATCGATCTTCCGGAAGCCGCAGTGGCCGTGCAGGTTTCGGGCACGTTCGGCTCTCGGCAGGAGGAGGCGCAGCGGCTGGGCCGGCTACTGCGGCCCAAGGCCGACGGCGGCGGGGCAGTGTTCTATTCGGTGGTGGCCCGCGACAGCCTGGATGCCGAGTACGCCGCGCACCGGCAACGGTTTCTGGCCGAGCAGGGCTACGGCTATGTCATTCGCGACGCCGACGATCTGCTGGGACCGGCGATCTAGAGCGACAGGATGGTCGCCGACGAGGTACCGGGTGCGCCGTATACCTGCGCCAGGCCGACGCGCGGGTTCCCGGGCACCTGACGCTCGCCCGCCTCTCCGCGCAGCTGGCGCACCAGCTCGTGCACCTGACGCAGCCCCGACGCGCCGATCGGCTCGCCGTTGGCGATCAGCCCGCCGTCGGTGTTGACCGGAATCGAGCCGTGGATCTCGGTGGCGCCGTCGGCGACCAGCTTCTCCTGCTCGCCGTCTGCACACAAACCCGTCTCGGCCATGTGGATGACCTCGGCGCCGGCGTCGGTGTCCTGCAGCTGGGCGAGGTCAACGTCCTCCGGGCCGATGCCCGCGGCCTCGTAGGCGGCTTTGGCCGCGTACACGGTGGGCGACACATCCTCGTCCAACGGCGCGAAGGTGGCGTGCACCTCGTAGGCACCGTAACGACGGGTGCGGATCTCGGTGGCTCGCACGTAGACCGGTTTGTCAGTGAACTTGTGCGCCATGTCGGCTCGACACATAACTACCGCCGCCGCACCTTCGTCGGGGGCGCAGAACATGTACTGGGTCAGCGGGTAGTTCAGCACCGTCGAGTTGAGGATCTGGTCCTCAGGGATTGGTTTGCGGCGGAACGCATTCGGGTTCAGCGCACCGTTGCGGAAGTTCTTAGCTGCCACCTTGGCCAGCGTTGCCTGGGAGATGTTGTGGTCGTGCAGGTACTTGTTGGCCTTCATTCCGAAGAACTTGGTCGTGACGAACTGCCCGTTCTGCGCATACCACTGCGGCAGCGCCAGCTTGGCGGGGTCGTCGGTGAAGGCGCCGCGGGGGTGCTTGTCCAGGCCGATGGCGATGCCGATGTCGTACTTGCCCAACCGGATGGTGTCGGCGGTCTGCTGAATGGCGCTGGCCGC
>DASZKQ010000383.1:0-3848 GCA_035552835.1 Mycobacterium sp.
GAGCCTTGAGCGTTTATCCCGCGGTTTCGGTCCGCTCCGACAGGCCTAGGCGCAAATGCTCGCTGTGGTAGATGGCTTGGTCGAGCAGTTGGGCGACGTGGTTGTCGTAGAGGCTGTAGACGATGCTGCGGCCCGATCGCGTGCCGGTGACCAAGCCTAGGTTGCGCAGCAGCCGGAGTTGATGTGACACCGCTGACTGCTCCATCCCGATCTCGTCGGCCAGCTCGGTGACCGACCGGGGCTCCTGGCGCAGTTCGGTCAAGATCAACAACCGGCTCGGCGTGGCCAGCGCCTGCAGCGTGGTTGCCACATGAGTTACGGCTTCAGCGTTGAGTCGCCCTGTGGGCCGATCGCGGCCCTCGACTCCGTGTCCCATACCTCGGCAGCCTATCCCACCACAATATGCATGAAGACATGTTCATGTTATCTGGTATCGTCTGCCGGGTCCCACCGGCTGTCGTCCCGGGAGGTATCAGTGCCCACCTCAACACTCACATCAACGAGACCGGCTCTAGCGCCGGTATTGCCGGTGCGCCGTACCCGGGCGTTCGCGTTATCGGAGATGCGTTGGGCGACATTGGCGTTGGCGTTGTTTCTTGCCGGTCTGGCTGTGCAGCTGGCCGGTGGCCCACACTGGCTGTGGTGGACGCTGTACCTGGGCTGCTACGCCGCCGGGGGCTGGGAGCCGGGGCTGGCGGGATTGCAGGCGTTGCGCGACAAGGCCCTCGATGTTGATCTGCTGATGGTGGTGGCCGCGATCGGGGCCGCAGCGATTGGGCAGGTCACCGACGGCGCCCTATTGATCGTCATCTTCGCCACCTCAGGAGCGCTGGAAGCGTTGGCCACCGCGCGCACCGAGGATTCCGTGCGCGGGCTGCTCGATCTGGCACCAGACGCCGCAAACCGTCTCGGCACCACCGGCACCGAAGAGACAGTCAAGGTTGCCGACCTGGTTGTTGGTGATGTTGTGGTGGTCCGCCCCGGAGAGCGCATCAGCGCCGACGCCACGGTGATCGCCGGAAGCAGTGAGGTGGATCAGGCTACCATTACCGGCGAACCGCTGTCAGTGGACAAGACTGTTGGCGACGAGGTGTTCGCCGGAACGTTGAACGGCACTGGGGCGCTGCGGATCCGGGTCGATCGCCGTGCCGAGAACTCGGTTGTCGCCCGCATCGCTGCTTTGGTGCAGCAGGCCAGCCGCACCAAGGCCCGCACCCAGCTGTTCATCGAGAAAGTCGAACAGCGCTACTCCATCGGCATGGTCGCCGCGACGATCGCGGTGTTCGTGGTGCCGCTGCTGGCCGGGGATGCGCTGCAGCGCGCGCTGCTGCGGGCGATGACGTTCATGATCGTCGCGTCTCCGTGCGCGGTGGTGCTGGCTACCATGCCACCACTGCTGGCCGCGATCGCCAACGCCGGCCGGCACGGCGTGCTGGCCAAATCCGCGGTAGTCATGGAACAACTCGGCGCCACCACCCAGCTCGCCTTCGACAAGACTGGCACGCTGACCCGCGGCACCCCGCAACTCACCGAAATCCACAGTCTGGAACCGAGTTTCGGCGATGATGAGCTGCTAACCGTGGCCGCAGCCGCCGAGCACCCCAGCGAACACCCCCTCGCGGCGGCGATCACGGACGCCGCCCGCAGCCAAGGATTGACGCTGCCCGAGGCCGAGGAGTTCACCGCACACCCCGGCCGCGGCGTCACTGCCCGCATTAACGGCCAGCTCATCGGTGTCGGCTCCCCGCCTACAGTGCTGCCCGACCTCGACACCGCCGTAACCGCAATGGTAAACGCGGTGCACAGCCGCGGCTACACTGCCGTGCTCGTGACCTGCGGGCACCAGCCAATTGGGGTGCTGGCCATCACCGACCAGCTGCGCCCTGAAGCTCGCGCCGCCGTCACCTCAGCGCGCCGGCTCACCCGCGCAGCACCGGTGTTGTTGACCGGTGACAACCAGGCCACCGCCGACCAAATCGCCGCCCAGGTGGGCATCACCGATGTACGTGCTGGACTGCTGCCCGACGACAAAGTCAGCGCGGTGCAGCAGCTCCAGGCCGGCGGGCAGAAGCTGGCCGTGGTCGGTGACGGCATCAACGACGCCCCTGCTATGGCGGCCGCACACGCCGGGATCGCCATGGGCGGCGCAGGATCGGATCTCACCTTGCAGACTGCCGATGCGGTCATCGTGCGCGACGACCTGACCACCATACCTACCATCATCGAGCTGTCGCGGCGGGCGCGGAAAGTGGTGGGCGCCAACCTGATCATCGCCGCCACCTTCATCGGGACGCTGGTGGTGTGGGACCTCGTCGGCACCCTGCCGCTGCCACTCGGCGTCGCCGGCCACGAAGGCTCCACCGTCATCGTCGGACTCAACGGGTTGCGACTGCTGCGCCAAGCCGCCTGGCGGCGCGCCGCGCGCAATCAATGACTCGCCAAGTCAACCGCCCCGACACAGCCGCGGGCCGAGTCGCCGCGAGTGCAGGCTCGCTACCAACACACGCGCGCAGCCTGAAGTAAGCAGCTTCGCCCGAACCGCCCTGAACAACTATGTCAAGCTGTTCGGACCACCTGAGAATCCCGGCAGCCGGGAGCTATCTGTCCGCCGTTGGGTAATCTGACTGGCCCCGAGCGGGGAAGCAACTGACGGTCTATGGGTAATTCGAACTGACCGTTGACATTCGGTGCTCAGCGAGTTCCATGCGCCCGCCGCAGCAAGCAGCGAACCAGGCCCCGGGCGGCTTGCTCTACAGTGCCGAATACACCTCCGGCGGAGACACGCCACCCGCGGCGTCGTCATCAGCAGCGGCCTGACGCGCGGGGTCAGGCCGTCGCGAACCACCGGCGAGGTCAGCACAGTCGCTCCTACCGTTTAAAGATCGACGACGGCATACAATACGACGCCGTGTCGTAGGATAAGGCCCTGTGCCGGTAGGGGTATTGCAGGTCAGGATCGCGAGCGGTCAGCCGTTCTGCAGAATGGGAACACCGAGACGGCAGACGCTTAGCCGCCCCATTTGGCGCCTTCGGCCTGGTCGCGGGCCAGCATCGAGGTGGTGTTGTTCTCATGCGTGCCGGCCATCGCGCGGTAAGCCAACACCAACTGCTCCATGGCCTGGTTCCACTGGGCCTGCCAGGCCTGATAGCTCATTCCGGTATCGCCTTGCCAGCCCGCCGACAACGCCGCCTGCTCACTGGCGATATCAGCACCCAAACCCTGCAGCGTGCCGGCATAGCCGGCCATGTCGGCGGCGTGGGCCAGCATCGCCGGATAGTTGTACATGATCTGCGACATCACAAGTCCTTTCGTCAGAAGCCCGGGTAGCTGCCGGCCGCAGCCGAATCGGCGGCCACATAGGTACCGGCCGCATCACCGAGGTTGGCCTGCGCGATGTCCAACAAGCTATTGATTTTGGCCGCAGCGGCCACAAAGCGGGCATGGGCGGCCTGAAACGCCGCCGCGGACTCCCCGGCGTGAAACGCCTGCGCCGACATGGCTTCCTGCTCGGCCTGACCGATCGTCGAGCGCATCAATCCCGCCTTGGCGCCAAACGCCGACTGCGACGCCACCAACTGCGGAATATGCGCATCTAACATACTCATTACTAACGTCCTTTCGCTAGTCGATTATTGTTGCCGCACAGGCAAATTCAACTGTGTTTCCCCTCCCCCTCCGGCGCATCCGGGTCCCAGGTGCCCGGCACCATCGGCATAGTCGGTCCTCCGCCGAACTCGTCATCGGAAAGCGTAGCCAAACCCGCCGCCTGCGTAGTGCCCTTCGACACGGTTCCGGCAAATCCCAACGGCCCCGCACCTTGATCCGAGGCCACCGTCGATGCGACCGG
>DASZKQ010000384.1:0-4320 GCA_035552835.1 Mycobacterium sp.
CCGCCGCGATCGCCTGTCAGCATGTGGGGGACACCGGCCTTCACCGTCTTCCACACCCCGCTGAGGTTCACGTCGATCATCTCCTGCCACAGCGCCTCGTCGGTCTTGTGCAGCTTCCCCGCCGTCGTACCGATGCCGGCGTTCGCCACGATGACGTCCAGGCGCCCCAGCTGTTCGACACCGCTATCAACGACGGCGCGCAATGCGTCGAAATCGCGAACGTCGACTTCGGCAGTCACGACGCGGCCTCCGGCATCCTTGACCATCCCTGCGGTCACGTCGAGATCTTCTGACGTCGCGCCGGGTGCTGGCGATGTTTCGAACTCCCGGCAGATGTCGACGGCGATGAGGTCGGCCCCCTCCTGCGCGAGCCGCACCGCGTGGCTTCTGCCCTGCCCGCGGGCCGCGCCTGTCACGAATGCGACCTTGCCGTCCATCCCGCCCATTGCAACCTCCGCCTGGCCGTCTTTGGGCGATCGCCCAAATTTGTGGCGCAGGCCATGTCTAGCAGCATCACGATGAGCTCGTCAAGGGCTCGATTCGCCCGCCAGCGCAGCAACGATCAGCGTGGCCGCGGCGGCCCGCGCGTGCACAACCGGGGCGGTGTCGTTCAGCGAGGTCGCCATCGCCGCGGCGCCCTCGAACAGCACGGCCAGCTGCTGCCCCAGCAACTCGGGATCCGATACGCTCGCCTCACGCGCGACCGCGACGAGGCGCCGGGTGAACTCTGTCTTGTGAGCCCGCACGATCTCGTCGGTACGCGCTAGCGAACCCGCGGATTCCACGGCCGCATTGTGAAAGGCACAACCGCGCACCACTTCCGAGCCGCGTAGGTCGAAAATGGCCAGCAGTCGCTCCCGGGCGGGCAGGTCTGTGTCGTCGAGGCGCCTCTCGGTGGGTGCGCCGCCACGGACGTCAATGTTGCGAAGGTAGTTGTCAACCAGGTCGTTCTTGCTGGCGAAGTGCTGGTAGAGGGTGCGCTTCGACACGTTGGCCTGCTGGGCGATGAGTTCGACCCCGGTCGCGTGGATTCCGTTGCGATAGAAAAGCTGGGCCGCGGCACGCTCGATACGCTCGCGTGCTCCGCGCCCTCCGGGTGAACGCGCCGTTGATTCGGCCATCTCAGGAATATACACCGAACGGTTTACTTTTGGTAGAAGTGCAGCTACGTTGAGGCGATAAGTAAACCGATCAGTTTTCGAAGGCCGGTGTATTGAAGACTTCAGTGGGTTGGGGCGAAGAACAGTCGCGATTGGTCACCTGGCGTGACCCGATCACGACGCAGGCAACGGCCGCGTCGATGTCCGGCCTTTCGTACTGGAAGGCGGTCGCTGAGGGGCACTTGCCGCAGCCACCGATCGCAGAGCTGCTGCGGATGGGCCTCGTGGAGGTGCAGAACGGCCGCATCGCGTTCACTTGCACGCCGGACGCGTCTATGTACAACCCACTCGGCCTGGTTCATGGTGGCGCGGTGTGCACCCTGCTGGACACCGCGACCGCCTGTGCGATGCACACCACACTGCCCGAAGGCGTCGGTTACACGTCGGTCGAAATCAAGGTCAACTACCTGAGAGCGGTCACCGTGGCCAGCGGGACGCTGACCGCAATCGGCACCGTGGTGAAGGCCGGGTCGCGGATCGGGTTCGCCGAAGGAACGGTCACCGACGCTTCGGGGAAGCTCGTGGCGACCGCGACCAGCACACTACTGGTCTTCGATTTGCCAAGTACTGCAAAGCGTTCCAGCACGAACGGAAACCATTCCTGAAAGGGCTTGTCTCGCCATGTCATCCGTATTGATCACCGGAGCCAACCGCGGCATCGGCCGCGCCATCACCACCGAGTTCGCTCGCCGCGGGCATCGCGTCGTGGCCACCGCACGTGATCCGCGCACGCTGGCCGACTTGGACGTCAGCCAACGGCTGGCGCTGGACGTCACCCACGACGCCAGCGTCGCCGCGGCTGTCGCGGCCGCCGGCGACATCGACATCGTGATCGCCAACGCCGGGGTCATCTTCTATGCCGCTGTGGAAGCCATCCCTCTGACGGAACTGCAGCGGCTGCTCAACCTCAACACCATCGGCGCCATCAGGGTGGCCCAAGCGGTGCTGCCGCAGATGCGTGCTCGTGGCGACGGCAAGCTGATGTTCATGTCGAGCATCGTCGGACGCATCGTGCTGCCACCCGGCGCGGCCTATGCGTCGACGAAATGGGCGCTGGAGGCGCTGGTTGAAGCGCTGGCCATCGAGGTCGCACCGTTCGGCGTGCAGGCGACTCTGCTCGAGCCCGGTGCGGTGAGCTCGGGTGCCCTCGACGACGTGACCACCTACACCCTGCCCGACGATCCCTACACCGCAATCCTGAAAGGTGCCGGGGCGCGCGCCGGGATGATCACCCCCGAGCAGGTTGCTGCCGAGGTCGTCGACGCCGCCGAGAAGCCGCAACTGCCACTGCGGATTCCGATTGGTGACGCCGCGCGGGCGCTATTGGCCGCCCGCCACACCGCACCCGAGGACGTCCCGTTCATCCCCGCCGTGTTGAATCCGTGAAGATTAATCACACGGGTGTGAAAGCTTCGTTAAAAACGTGGCAGATCCCGCGGCTTACCTGCACCGTTGTTGTATGACGCTTGTTCGAGCTGCTGCCGCCGCTGCGGCACGGGTTGGACGCGCATCTTGACCGCGCATCGCGAAACCATCGCCGACCTGCTGGCCCGCGACCGCGGCTGGTCCGGCCAGCACGGCAGCCGTCTCCCGTGGGGTAGCGAAAAATGATGTCCGGCATCGCTGTTCGTGACAACGCAGACAGTTGGGCGCTTGGCATTGGAAACCGTTGGAGAGCAATCGTTATGCGAACGGCGTCCGGCGCGGCGCGATTGCGTGTCACGGCGGCATATGCGGTGTTGCTGATCGGAGTCTCTTTTACGCTGACGATGCTGGGCCCGCACGCGCGCGATGCCGCCGTGAGTCGCATGAGCACGAACTTGCACAACTTGCGGCACGGCCACATAGGCACCTTGGTCGGCAGCGCGTTTGTCGACGAAAGCGGTGCTGTCTATGTCTGGTTGCCGGGCTTGGTGTGCTTGTTGGCGCTGGGTGAACTGATTTGGCGCAGCAGGGGTTTGGTCGTCGCGTTCGCGGTCGGTCATATCGGTGCCACGCTGCTGGTCGCGGTAGGGCTGGCCGCCGCGCTTGAGGCTGGATGGCTGCCGACGTCCGTTGCGCAGGCCAGCGACGTGGGGGTCAGTTACGGCGCGGTGTGTGTTCTGGGCGCGCTGACGGCATCGATACCGTCGCGCTGGCGGGCAGTCTGGATCGGTTGGTGGCTTGGCGTGGCCGTGATCGCAGCTCTGGGAGCCGACTTCACGGCTTTCGGTCACATACTGGCGCTGCTGCTGGGCATACGTCTGTCGTTCCAACTGCCTTCAACAGCGCACTGGACACCCATACGAGTGGCTTTACTCTCCGTCAGCGTCGCGTTCGGCTACTTCGTGCTGTCCGGGTCATTGACAATCGCGCCGGTCGCGGGCCTGGTCGCGGGCCTGGTGGGTGCGCTCATCGCGCTCCTCGCCAGCCGGGTACTGAGGCAAGCCCGCAGTATTGCTCCGGAGCGGACTGCGCTGAGCCGCGACTGGCGTGGTTACTTCGGTTCGCAGGTGTCGCAGCAGCAACTCGATGCCAGCTTTCTTTCAATGCATATTCGCGGTGTTCCGGAACGACGCCGCTTATGGCGCGCCGGGATGCAGCAGCAAGGTGAGCTGGAAGCGAGCTCCTGAATCGTTGGGCAGGCAGGCGAGGTCTCCGTGGTGAGCACGCGCGAGTGCCCGGGCGATTGGCAGGCCGAGCCCGGCGCCACCTCCGGGGCCGGGACAACCTGGACCGCCACCGCCGCCCGGGCCGGGTGGTTCGGATGAACCGTTTCGGCCGACGCCACCGCCGCCTGGCCCGGTTGGACCACCACCGCGTGGAGCGCCGCATCCGCCGGGCTTCTAGCGTCGGCGCGCGGGAGCCATATCGGGATCCAGTGAGCTCAGGCCTACGACGAGTAGCGCCCGAGGCGGGCGGCGTCTTCCAGGAGATCGGCAGCGGCGGCAACGCTTTCGGCGGGTGTGGTCATCTGGGCGGCGACCTCACGGGTCCGACTGGCGCAGTGCGGAGTGAGGATGGACCGCAGATCTGCGACCAGCGATTTCTGGGTGGTCTGGAAGAAGGGCCGCCCGGCCCCGACTTCCAGTTGGCTGACCGCAGCCCCCCACATCGGCTGATCGACCGAAACCCAAAGTATCAACGTAGGGACTCCGGCCCTGATACCTGCGAACGTGGT
>DASZKQ010000385.1:0-7435 GCA_035552835.1 Mycobacterium sp.
GGGGAGGAGGGCATTTGTCGAAGGCGTCGCAGTTGGTCAGCACCAGGCGGCCAATCCGTTCGGGATGGGCGTCGACGACCAGTTGGCACAGCCCTCCGCCGGTGTCGCTTCCGACCAGCGTCACATCGGAAAGGTCGAGGGCCACGATCGCGTCGTTGATGATCTCCGCCACACCGGGCAGCGACAGCGCGCTGGCCTCGCGGACCGGGATGGTGTGTGAGCCCAGTGGCCACGTCGGCACGATGCAGCGGAAACCGCGCCGCGCCAGGTTTTCGGCGACGTCGCGCCACAGTTGCCCGTCCACCAGGATCCCGTGGACGAACAGCACCGGCGGGTGTGCCGAATCCTGCGGTCCGAACTCTTGGTATTCGATGGTGGCCTGCTTGAGTGCGAGCTCTGCCATGTCTTTCGTTCCTCCTCTAACTCCTCGATTCCGTTCGCTGGTATTGGAGCTCAAACCCCGCTGCCAGGTCGACGCTGCGAACTGCCAGATACTGCCAACGCTGTTAGCCGGTCAGCGTCTGGGTGATCCGCCAGAGCCGCCGCGGCAGATCGCCTTCCTCGAAGGCATGCACCTCGGCCAGGGTCCAGCCTTTCGCCAGAGCATCGACCAGCTGGCGGGAGAAGAAGTGCACGGCGAAGCCGCCGTGCTCGTAGATGTCGTCGCCATGGGGAATGCCGCTGCCATAGTGGGCGTCGCCGGTATGCCGGACCGTGTAGACGAAAATTCCGCCGGGCCGCAGTACCCGCCGCACCTCGTCGACCAGCGTGTGAATCTGCACGGTGGATAGCGCCATGCACAGCAGCATGTGCGCGAAAACGGCATCGGTTGATGCGTCGGGCAGTGGGAGTGGTTTGCGAACGTCATGCACGGTCGTTGCCACGCGCTTATCAATGCCCATGGCCAGGGCGGCATCTCGCAGTTCGTGCAGGCCGGTCGCGCTGAAATCGAGCGCGTGCACCGCGAAACTGTGTTGAGCGAAAAACAACGTATCGCGGCCATGGCCGGCGCCGAGTTCAACCACGTCGTGAACGCCCGCACTCCGGAAAACTTCAGCGGCGTAGACGGCCGCGGCCGACGGCCGGCCGCCGTACATTGCCGGATGGGCCGCATAAGTGGTGTCCCAGTGGCCGCGCTGCCGATCTTGCCGGTCAGTTGGCATGAGATCCATTTTGCTCCGGCGCAGCGCTGCCACCAGGGCGGGCGTCGCGTAGGTTCGTCGTCGTGATCAACCTGGCTTACGACGACCAAGGGACCGGCGAGCCCGTCGTGTTCATCGCCGGCCGCGGCGGTGCCGGACGTACCTGGCATCTGCATCAGGTCCCGGCTTTCTTGGCGGCGGGCTACCGCGTCATCACCTTCGACAACCGCGGGGTGGGCGCGACGGCGAACGCCGACGGTTTCACGACACAGAGCATGGTCGCCGACACCGCTGCGCTGATCGAATCGCTGGGCATCGGCCCGGTGCGCATCGTCGCGGTGTCGATGGGAGCGTTTATCGCTCAGGAGCTGATGGTGGCCCGGCCAGATCTGGTCAGCCAGGCCGTGCTGATGGCGACCCGGGGCCGGCTTGACCGGGCGCGCGAGTTCTTCCGCACCGCCGAAGACGAGTTCGCGGCGTCGGGCGTTCAACTACCGGTCTCCTATGACGCAAAAATTCGCCTGTTGGAGAGCTTTTCGCCCAAGACGCTGAGCAACGACCAGGCGGTGGCCGAGTGGATCGGCATGTTCACCATCTGGCCGATCAAGCTCACCCCGGGGGTGATCCGCCAAGGTGCCATCTCGCCGCAGGGCAACCATTTGCCTGCCTACCGCAACATCACCGCGCCGGTTTTGGTGATCGGTTTCGCCGACGACGTCGTGACCCCGCCAAATCTGGGCCGGGAGGTCGCCGACGCCATACCCAACGGCCAGTATTTGCAGATATCCGACACCGGGCATCTCGGCTTCCTCGAGCGTCCCGAGGCGGTCAACGGCGCGGTGCTGCAATTCTTCGGCTTTATGGGGGTCTGACGCGCACAGATACGCTGGTCTGGTGAATCCCTCGACGGCCCAGGCCCGCGTCGTCGTCGACGAACTGATCCGCGGCGGCGTCCGCGATGTGGTGTTGTGCCCGGGCTCACGCAACGCCCCGCTGGCGTTTGCGCTACAGGACGCCGACCGGGCCGGCCAGATCCGGCTGCATGTGCGCATCGACGAGCGGACCGCCGGGTATCTGGCGATCGGGCTGGCGATCGCCGCAGGCGCACCGGTCTGCGTCGCGATGACGTCGGGCACCGCGGTGGCCAACCTGGGTCCGGCTGTGGTGGAGGCCAACTACGCGCGGGTGCCGCTGATTGTGTTGTCGGCCAACCGGCCCTACGAGCTGCTCGGCACCGGCGCCAACCAGACCATGGAACAGCTGGGCTACTTCGGCACCCAGGTCCGCGCCACGATCAGCCTCGGGCTGGCCGAGGACGCGCCGGAGCGGATGGACGCGCTCAACGCGACCTGGCGGTCGGCCACCTGCCGGGTGTTGTCGGCCGCTACCGGTGCTCGCAGCGCCAACGCCGGGCCGGTGCAATTCGACATCCCGCTGCGCGAGCCGCTGGTACCCGACCCCGATCCCGGCCGCACGCCGCGAGGACGCGCGGGCGGCGAACCTTGGACCTACTCCCCGCAGGTCAGCTTCGACCAGCCGCTGGACATCGACCTGAGCCCGGACACCGTTGTCATCGCCGGTCACGGCGCCGGCGAGCAACCTGAGTTGGCCGCGTTGCCGACCGTCGCTGAGCCGACCGCGCCGCCGGCGGCCAATCCGCTGCATCCACTGACGTTGCCGCTGCTGCGCCCGCAGCAGGTGATCATGCTGGGCCGCCCGACCCTGCACCGACCGGTCGCGGCGCTGCTGGCCGACCCGTCGGTGCCGGTCTACGCGCTGACCACCGGCCCGCGCTGGCCTGATGTGTCGGGTAACTCCCAGGCCACCGGCACCCGGGCGGTCAGCACCGGAGCGCCCACTCCGGCCTGGTTGCGCCGCTGCGCTGAGCTCAACCGGCACGCGATCACCGCCGTGCGCGGGCAGCTGAGGGCCCACCCGCTGACCACCGGCCTGCACGTGGCCGCCGCCGTCGCCGATGCGCTGCGCCCCGGTGACCAACTCGTGCTGGGTGCGTCCAACCCGGTGCGGGACGCCGCGCTGGTGGGCCTCAATCCGCACGGCATCAAAGTGCGCTCCAACCGCGGGGTCGCCGGCATCGACGGCACGGTGAGCACCGCGATCGGGGCGGCGCTCGCCCACGAGCGGACAGGTCGCCGGAGCCGCGCAGGCGGCGACATCCCGCCGCGCACCGTAGCACTGATCGGCGATCTGACGTTCGTGCACGACAGCTCCGGGTTGC
This sequence comes from Mycobacterium sp., assembly GCA_035552835.1. Classification (GTDB taxonomy): domain Bacteria; phylum Actinomycetota; class Actinomycetes; order Mycobacteriales; family Mycobacteriaceae; genus Mycobacterium. The sequence goes on from DASZKQ010000385.1 coordinate 3,382, forward strand.
TGATCGGGCCGACCGAGCCGGTACCGGCCGACCTGACCATCGTGGTGTCCAATGACAACGGCGGCGGCATCTTCGAACTGCTCGAGCAGGGCGACCCGCGTTTTTCTGACGTGTCCTGCCGGGTGTTCGGCACCCCGCATGATGTCGACGTCGGCGCGCTGTGTCGCGCCTACCACGTCGACAGCAGCCAAATCGAAGTCGATGAGCTCGGCCCCGCGCTGGACGAAACCGGTGCCGGCATGCGGGTGCTCGAGGTCAAGGCCGACCGGTCCTCGCTGCGGCAGCTGCACGCCGCCATCAAGGCCGCATTGTGAAGGTCCCTGCCAGGGCCGCGGATGCTTCTGGGGCCCTGGCAGCGCTGAAATCATTGGCGCGCATCCTGATCCACGGCCGCAGGGGCGAGCTGCCCGACACTCGGGGCCATCGCGTGGTGCGCTGGGCGCGGATCGGCGTGCTGATCCTGACCGGCCTGGTCACGCTGCAGTCCTTGTTGCTGGTGGCCGGTGCTGTGCGCAATGACATTGCCATCCAACGCAATATGGGGGTAGCGGAGGCCGAGGTGCTCAGCGCCGGACCGCGGCGCTCCACTATCGAATTCGTTACCCCGGACCGGGTCACCTACCGCCCGGAACTCGGTGTGCTGTATCCGTCCGAATTGGCAATGGGAATGCGGATTTACGTCGAGTACGACAAACTCAACCCCAACCTGGTGCGCGTGCAACATCGCAATGCCAAGCTGGCCGTCGTCCCGGCCGGATCCATCGCGGTGGTCGGCTGGTTGGTCGCGGCGGCGGCGCTGGGGAGTCTGGCGTTGGTGGACAAACGGCTGGACCGTCAGCTGGACAAGTCGTCCAGCCAACCCGGGTCTTGAATGTCGACGAGCCTGTTCGCCTTGAGGTCGTAAACCGTTGGGGTTCCTGGGTTTGCTGGGTTTACCTGAGCGAGTCGTGCTCTGTTGGCGTCGTTGAGCGCGGCGGTATCGACCGCATACTCGCCGGCAGCGATCCGGTCGGCGACCACCTCGGGTATCCCGCTTTCGCGGGCCATCCCCGCAATGTCGTTGTTGTTCGGGCCGTCTTGACTCTGGTGGCGGTAGAGGTCTTGCACGAAAGCCTGATACGCAGTCGGCGAGGTCGACGGGTCGGCCGCCAAAAACAGCGAATTGGTCACCCGGGCGGAAACGTCGTTGTGATGTTTGTCATCAAGGAAGGTCAGCCATCGATACGTGACCGCGAGTCGGCCGCTGGCCAGATCGCCGGCAACCCGGTCGCCGTATGTCGACTCCCACTCCGCGCAGTGCGGGCATTGCGGTTCGCAGAAGATCTCCAACTGCACTGGAGCATCGCCGGAACCGGCCATCACCGCGTTGCCGTCTGCAGTGCGCGGCACGTCGGCGTCCGCGGTAGCTGTGCTGAACATCACCAACCACAGCGCCGTCGCCGCCCATACCCGCAGGCAGAACCATTCTCCAACCCCCTCTTTGCGTCAGAGTTCGCATGACGTATGCCCGTCGGTAACCATATCGACAGGCGACGCTGCCACCGTGATGGTGTGCGCGTAGCGATTGTCGCGGAGTCATTTCTCCCGCACGTCAACGGCGTCAGCAACTCGGTGGTTCGGATACTCGAGCATCTGCGCCGCACCGGCCATGAAGCCCTGGTCATAGCACCCGATACACCGCCGGGACAGCCGCCGGCCGATCGGATCCACGACGGAATCCGGGTGCACCGGGCGCCGTCGCGGATGTTTCCGAAGGTGACGACGCTGCCACTCGGGATGCCCACACCCCGGCTGACCAAAGTGCTGCGCGGATTCGATCCTGACGTAGTGCATTTGGCATCGCCGGCGCTGCTCGGCTGGGGCGGTGTGCGGGCAGCGCGTCGTCTCGGGGTGCCGGCGGTCGCGGTATATCAAACCGACGTACCGGGTTTCGCGGAGAGCTACGGGATCGGGATCACCACGCGGGCGGCATGGGCGTGGTTCCGCCACCTGCACGGCCTCGCCGACCGTACCCTAGCGCCATCCAGCGCGACGATGGAGTCCCTTGTCGCTCACGGTATTCCGCGGGTGCACCGGTGGGCGCGCGGGGTCGACGTGCTCGGCTACGCACCGTCTGCTCGCAGTGAGGCGCTCAGGCAGCACTGGTCGCCGGATGGCAAGCCGATCGTCGGGTTTGTCGGTCGGCTGGCGCCCGAGAAGCATGTCGAGCGGCTGATCGGATTGGCTGCCACCGACACGGTGCAGGTGGTCATCGTCGGCGATGGGGTCGACCGCGCCAAGCTGCAATCGGCAATGCCGACAGCCGTTTTCACCGGAGCGCTGTACGGCGAGGAGCTCGCCGAAGCGTATGCCAGCATGGATGTCTTCGTGCACGCCGGTGAGCACGAGACGTTCTGCCAAGTCGTGCAGGAAGCGCTGGCCTCGGGGCTGCCGGTGATCGCCCCCGACGCCGGCGGACCACGTGACCTGGTCACCCCGTGGCGCACCGGACTGCTGTTGGGAGTCAACGAGTTTGAGGCGCGGCTACCCGAGGCTGTCGCGCACCTAGTCGCCGAACGACCGCGCTACGCACTGGCAGCCCGGCGCAGCGTACTCGCTCGCACCTGGCCGGTCATCTGCGACGAGTTGCTGGGTCACTACGAGGCGGTACTGGGCAACCGTCGTGCGGTCGCGGCCTGAACGCCGTTACCCCTGCGCCAGCTCCGCGACCGGCTGCCACTGCTCCCAGCTGCGCAACCGGTTTTCGTAGTCTTCGCGCGCCAGCCGAAGCGGTGCCTCGCCGAAGAACACCCGTAGCGGCGGCTCCTCGGCGTCAACAACTTTCAGCAGCGCCGCCGCGGAGGCTTTCGGATTGCCCGGCGCGGCCCACCGCGTTTGGCGTACTGCCTCGGTGGCCGCATGCACGTCGGCATAGGCGGGCAGCGGATCGGCGCGCCTGGATGACGAACCGGCCCAGTCAGTGGCGTAACCGGCCGGCTCGATCAGCGTGACGTACACCCCGAACGACGCGACCTCTTGAGCCAGCGCTTGGGAGAAGCCTTCCAGCGCCCACTTTGAGGCGTGGTAGATGCCGACGTTCGGAAACGCCGTGATGCCGCCGATCGACGAGACCTGAATGATGTGCCCGCTGCGCTGCTCGCGCAGGTACGGCAACGCGGCCTGGGTGATCCACAGCACGCCGAACACGTTAGTTTCGAGCTGGTCGCGTGCATCTTGTTCGGACAGTTCCTCGATGAAGCCGAACTGGCCGTAGCCGGCGTTGTTGACGACGATGTCCAGCCGGCCGAAGTGATCGTGCGCGTTCTCGACCGCCGCGAAGTCCGCGTCGCGATCGGTGACGTCCAATTGGATCGGCAGGATCGCGTCGCCGTACTTGTCCACCAGGTCGGCCAGCGTGGCGGTATTCCGCGCAGTGGCCGCGACCTTGTCGCCCCGCTCCAGCGCGGCGATCGCCCATTCACGTCCGAAGCCGCGCGATGTACCCGTAATGAACCAGACTTTTTCACTCACGCCGTTGTGTAACGCATCCGTCGGCGACCCATTCCCCAGCCCGATTGCGCTGCTCTCCCCCGCAAGCGGGAGGTGCCCCCACCTCGGGCGCTATACGGCCCGCATCGTCGCAACGCGGCACAGGTAGGTTCAGCGTCATGAGCCGCGCGACGCTGGACAAGGATCCTCGCGAGGTGGCGTCGATGTTCGACGGCGTCGCCCGGCGCTACGACCTGACCAACACCGTGCTGTCGCTGGGCCAGGACCGGTACTGGCGTCGCGCCACCCGGTTGGCGCTGGACATCGGGCCGGGTCAGAAGGTGCTGGATCTGGCCGCGGGCACCGCGGTGTCGACGGTCGAGCTGGGCGGCTCCGGGGCGTGGTGCGTGGCGACGGACTTTTCGGTCGGAATGCTGGCAGCCGGACGGGCGCGTATCGTGCCGAAGATCGCCGGTGATGCCACCCGATTGCCGTTCGGCGACAACGTGTTTGACGCCGTCACGATCAGTTTCGGGCTGCGTAATATCGCCGACCGTGATGCGGCGCTGTGTGAGATGGCTCGGGT
>DASZKQ010000386.1:0-3926 GCA_035552835.1 Mycobacterium sp.
CAACTTGCGCTCTGCCTGGCCGCGGCCGACGACACCGACCAAGCGCAGCACGTCCTCGCGCCGGCTCTGAGAACCTGCGCCGCACTCGGACTGAGCCAGTTGCTCGTCGACGAAGGGCCGCAGATGCTCCGCCTCGCGAAGGAATGCGTTACGCAGACCGACGGCGGTTTGGCCGATGATGCGCTCGTCGCGACCGTCCGGGATTTCGCGCTGAATCTTGGTGAGAAGCCGGCGCCCTAACGCCGCCTGTCCGCGGCTTCCTCGAAGCCCTTGACTGGGTTATATCTGACTCGCTATGGTCTGACCATTAGTATATTCAACTAAGGCGCAGCTTTGAACGTCACATCTGACATCCGTTGCCTCCCCGACATGGTCCGGGCCTGGTCGGGTAAGACGCCGAACAAGGCCGCATTGATCGACGGCGGCGCCGATATGCCGGTTGACGTCTCTGACCTGGTGTCGCACTGCCGCGGCCTCATCGCCGGATACAAGGTTCCCAAGGAGATCCACCTGACCGACGCGCTGCCGCAGACCGCCAGCGGAAGGGTGCAGAAAGCCGCTCTGCGCCAACAGCTTCGAGGAGAGTAGCCGTGAGCTATCAGTCGATATTCAGGGACGACCTCTTCGCCGGTCGAACGATCGTGATCACCGGCGGGGGCAGCGGGATCGGGCGATGCACCGCCCACGAACTCGCCGCGCTGGGCGCCAACGTGGCGATCATCGGCCGCAATGCCGAGAAACTCGATGCCGTGCAAGCCGAGATTCGCTCTGACGGCGGGCGGGTTTCCATCCATACCGCCGACATCCGCGACGAAGCCGCCGTCGGTGACGTCGTCGACGCGATCCTCACCGAACACGGAGGCATCGACGGGTTGTTCAACAACGCCGGCGGCCAATATCGGGCGCCCCTGGAGACCATTACCACCAAGGGTTTCGAGGCGGTGGTGCGCAACAACTTGACCGGCGGCTTCATTGTCATGCGCGAGATCTACGCCAAGTGGATGAAGGAGCGCGGGGGCGCCATCGTGAACATGATTGCCGACATCTGGCACGGCTGGCCGCACTTCGCGCACTCGGCGGCCGCCCGGGGCGGCATGCTGACGCTGAGCGAATCGGCCGCCACTGAGTGGGCCGCCGCCGGTGTGCGGGTGAACACCATCGCACCCGGATCCATCGCATCAAGCGGGCTGGATACCTACGACAGCAAGGACACTGACTTCATTCGCAACCAGGTTGCGCGCGAAATCCCCTTGCAACGCTTTGGAACCGAGGCGGAAGTCGCCGCAGCGGTGGTCTTCTTGCTGTCACCGGCCGCCAGCTTCATCACGGGAACCTGTATCCGGGTCGACGGTGGAGCACCGAACGCCAAGCCGGGGTGGTGGGAACTGCAACCCGTGCAACACAACACACCCTTCGACGGGTTCCACCGTGCCGCGTTGCCCACAATCCTCGACCCCAATCAGACAAACTAGCCTTGCATGAAAGGTCCTGTCATGAAAGCAAAGGTGCTCTACGACAAGCGCGGTGAGGTCGCCTACATCACCCTCAACCGCCCAGAGGTCAAGAACGCCATCGACATCGAAACCCACGAACTGCTGTGTGATATCTGGCGCGACTTCCGCGACGACCCAGCGCTGCGCGTCGCCGTGATCACCGGAACCGGCGACGCGTTCACCGCTGGCGCCGACCTGAAAACTCATGCGCCCGAGTGGCAGACCGTCGGGCCGATGGTCGGACGCGAACGTCTCGAGGACGGTCTGTGCGGGATTACCCGGGGACCCCTGTCGCGCATCACCAAGCCCATCGTCGCCGCGATCAATGGCTGGTGCGTGGGGCACGGCGTCGAGCTGGCGATGGCGTGCGACATCCGCATCGCGTCGGAGCGCGCGCAGTTCGGCACCTTCGAGGTTCGTCGCGGAATGCATCCGGCCGACGGCGGCATCGTGCGTCTGGTCAACACCTGCGGTGTCGGGGTGGCGCTGGAGTTGCTGCTGACCGGTGAGCCAATCTCCGCCGAGCGGGCACTGACCGCGAACATGGTTGCCCGGGTGGTGCCGCACGACGAGCTCATGGAGGAGACCGACGCCGTGGTCCAACAAATCCTGCGCTGCGACCAGGCCGCCGTCGAATCGGCCAAGGAGACAGTGCTAGAGATCATCCGCCGCCCGCTGTACGACCAGCCGCGTGTCGAAGCGATGTGGGGGTATGCGCTGTGCGGCGGCAACGCCACCGTGCAGGAGCGATCTCAACAGTTCTTCGACAAGGTCGATCGTGGCCGAGCCGGCGCCACAGCGAGCCCCCTGTGATGGACCCCGGCACGTTCTCCTGCCGTGCTGAAGACGGCAGGCAGCTTGCCGGCTATCGCTGGGCCCCTCAAGATGACCAGACAAGCGCGGGCGTCGTCATACTGGTCCACGGTATGGGTGAGCATATCCGCCGATACGACCACGTTGCCGACGCGCTCACCTCCCAAGGGTTTGTGGTGTATGGACACGACCATCGAGGGCACGGCGCGTCCCTGGCCCCCACCGACGAACCCGGCCATCTTGGTCCCCACGGGTGGCGGGCGCTGGTCGACGACCTGAATTTGGTGATCGCCCAAGCGCGATCGGACCACCCGGGCCTGCCGGTCATCATGGTCGCCCACAGCATGGGTTCGTTTGCCGCTCAACAGTTTCTGTTGGACTACAGCGCCAGCGTGGATGCGGTCGCACTCACCGGAACCGCGGCCGTCGACCTTTTAGAACCGGCCTTGGACCTCTCCGGTGACCTGGAGCTGTCCGCCTTCAATGCCGCATTCCACCCAGCGCGAACGGATTTCGACTGGCTCTCCCGCGACGAGTCGATCGTCGATGCCTATATCGCTGATCCACTGTGCGGATTAGGGCTCGACACTGCGTCGCTGAAAGACATGTTCGCCGGCGCCCGCAGACTCGCCGACCCGGCGCAGGTGGCACGCATTCCCAGCAACCTGCCGCTGTATGTCGCGGTGGGATCGAGGGACCCCGTCAACGCTGGGCTCACTCTGCTCTGGGCACTTGTGGACCGTTACCGCGCTGCCGGTCTCGACGATGTCACCGTTCGCGTCTACGACGAGGGCCGACATGAGATCCTCAACGAGATCAACCGGGCAGAAGTGATAGACGACCTTGTGCGGTGGTTGCGGCGGTGCGTGAGCGACATCCCGGCTCGTCCACAGGAAACTTCAACAATCCAAAGGACAAACTGATGACCGACGACCGCACGACCGACCTGCCTGCCCCCAAGGACCTCGACGCATCTAGTGCGCTGATCGTCGGCGGCACCGCCGGCATCGGCCTGGCCTCAGCCCGGTCACTCGCCGCGGCCGGCGTAGCACGGATCGTGATCGTCGGCCGCAACGCCGAACGGGGCCAACTCGCCGCGAAGTCGATCGCCGAACTCGGTGCAGCCGCGCACTTCGTCGCCGGGGACGCCGCCGATCCCAGCACCGCAGCCACCGTTGCGGCACAGGCCGATCAAATCCTGTCGGGTATCGACATCCTGATGTGCAGCACCGCCGCGGACGTACGGCCCGAGCTGTTCATCGACATCCCGACAGCCGACATCGGTCGGATGCTCACCCAACTGGCGCTGCCGTCACTGCATATGGCCAGCGCGGTCCTGCCGGGCATGCGCAGTCGTCGAAGCGGCGTCATCGTGAACGTGGCGTCCGACGCGGCCAAGACCGCCACGCCGGGCGAAGCGGTTATCGGCGCGGCAAAGGCGGCCATCGTGATGTTCACTCGAACGATCGCCATCGAGGAAAAGCGCTATGGCATCCGCGCCAACGCGCTGACACCGTCGCTGGTCTCCGGCACCGCCTCGACCGAACGCATCACGGCCGACGGGTTCAGCGGCAAGCTCTTCGCCCGAGCGGCCCAGCAAGCTCAGTTAGGTGTACCGAC
>DASZKQ010000387.1:0-8022 GCA_035552835.1 Mycobacterium sp.
AATATTCGCGGAGACCGAGTGCTTCGTGGGTGTCGGCGCGCATCTGACGGGGCCGATCGACGTCGATGCTCTGTCGGCGGCCTTCGATGCGCTGCTTGAGGCGCACCCGGTGCTGGGTGGTCATCTCGAGCGGGACCCCGACGGACGGCATGAGATCGCCGTCGACGATCTGCTCCACCCGGGAATCGAGGTGGTCGAGGCGGACGATCCGGCCACCGAAACGCCCCCGGTGCACCTCGATCAGAGCGAGTCGCTGATCCACCTGCGGTTGACCACGTCCGGGGGAGCCGCGCAGCCGACTCTCTACGTCCACCACGGTCTCGCCGACGGTCACCACGAGTTCAGGCTCGTCGAGGAGATGTTCTCCTATTACACCGACCTGGTCTGCAACGGCAGCATGGGCCCGGTCACCGTCCAGCCCGCGCCGGAATCCTTGGAAGCCGTGCTCGCTCAACGGGGTATACAGAAACAGCAGCGCTCGGGCCTCGAGCGGTTCATGCCGGCCATGTTCGCCTACGACCTGCCGCCGTCCCGGCGAGCCGCATCCGATGTCAAACCTGCGTCGCCGCTGCGTGTTCCGATGGCGGGGTGCCAGCTGAGCCAGCGCGAGACTCAAGACCTTATCGCGTTCGGTCGCGCCAACAAAGTTGGGCTGAACGGGTTGCTGTCTGCGGTTCTGCTTTTGGCAGAGTGGCAGCTTCGTGGCAGGACGAATATTCCGTTGCCTTACGTGTATCCGGTCGATTTGCGCTACGTGCTCTCGCCCCCGCTGTCTGCGACCGCATGCACGAATCCGTTGGGAGTGGCCACTTATCTCGCCGAGATCGACCACAATACCGATGTGGTAGGCCTCGCCCGGGACATCGCCGAGACTTTCCGGGCGGATCTATCCGACGGGGTGATCCAGCAGTCGCTGCTGCACTACAGCCCGCAATACGTCGGGAACCTACCCGGCCTGCCGGATATCGTCATGCTTACCGACGGCGGTATGGTGCCCCCCATACGCACACCGCCGGGTGTGGAATTGACTGCGGCCCATGACGAGTTGTTCTTCGCCGTCAACGCCGGAATCGATATGTACCTCAGCAAAGTCTTCGCCGGCCAATTGGTGATCGAGTACCACACGCACGCGCCGCAGCCGGAGAGATCGATCGAAACGATACATTCGCTGCTCCGCTCCATCGCCGAGCAGCACGCCGCAACCGGCGTTAGTTGACCGGTCCGAAGGCGTAGCGGTGATACTGTAGCGCCGTGCGCAGGGGCGGGACCGCGCGAACCGGTCGCCTCGCCAACCGGAACCCGGCAGATGCCCGCCGAAACGTGCTGGCGTCGAAGAACGTAACGGCGATCAGCAATCGCACCCCGGGAACCCGGCTCAGGATGTCCTGTGGGCTATCGACCGCCCAATGCAGCGTCGACCCGGTTCGCCGCACCAGCGTGTGCATCTTCTGCGACTTGATTGCCAGCCAATTGTAGAAATCGACCTGCAGTTCACCGGAACGGAAGCGGTCGACGACGCGGCGCAGCAGCGCGACGCCGTCGTTTTCCGTCAGATACATGCTGATGCCCTCGGCCAGTAGCAGCACGGGGCGGTCCGCGGGAATCTGGTCCAGCCAGGAGTGATCCGTCGCGGAAGTGGCGATGAGGTGATACCGCGGCCGCGTCGGATAGATCTTTTCCCGCAACGCGATGACGGCCGGATAGTCGACGTCATACCACTGCACGCCCGGACCGGGATCCAGCCGAAACACCCGGCTGTCCAAACCGCATCCGAGATGCACGACGGTGCCCTGGTGGTGAACGGCCAGGAACTGACGCGCCCAGATGTCGTACTGGGCGGTGCGCACGGTGATCAGAGGCGCCCACCCGGCGGTGATACCAATCTCGCGGAAGTCGTAATCGAGGCGGCTGACCACTTCCTTCGCGTACCGATCCCCCAGGACCGGCCGGTCGAAATCGGCGTCCAGCGCCTTGAGATAAAGGGTCGCCAGCATGGTCTGCGCGGCACCGCTGAGATCGACGGAAACCTTGTCCCTCACGTATCTGAGGGTAGTGTCTGGTGGCCGGGCCGACATCCCCGCGGGCCGGCGGGTCGGGATCGACGCCAAGGTGTGTGTCCGGGTGCGCGACACGAATGTAGGTGACCGGGTTGTTCCTGGTCGCGGTGTGGTCTGGTGTGGATATAACAACCAGCCGTCCAGCCACCTGCCGACGCACCGCCAACGACAACTCCATCCCTGATCGTTGCCGGCGGGCACCTTCAGATGAGGCAACGAATCGCCCACACGGGCATTCAGGATGAGTCAATGCGACAACACGCGATTCGCTGCGCAGCAATGCAGCTGCACCTATTCTGTGTGAGTCCACAGATTTTACCTGTGCCAAATAGGACTCGGATGATCAGCGAAGCGGCTACATCGGACGGTGTACTAGAGACCGTCAACCAGTGGGTGGCCGCGCAGGCGGACGTTATTCCGGTCGTGCCAGGTTGGAATGTCTTGATCAAGCATCCCAACGACATCCGTTCGGTACTTACCAGCCGGAACTACACCAAAGAGACCGGCCCGAACAGGTATTTCCGCGCCAATGTTGCCGATGGGGTCCTCACCGCGCCACCGGAGCGCCATCGAGGCGAGCGGCTGGTTCTCAATAGGGCGACCCAAGACCACGAGCTTCTCGACCGCGTCGCAGTGGACAAAACCGACGCCCTGGCGGCTCGCCTGAGGCGGCGAGCGGCGAGCGGCGAGCGCGTCGATCTCACCGCAGAGGTCACTCGGTTGACGCTCGCCATCGTCGCCGAGGCGACGCTGGGATGGACCGACATCGACGAGTTGGAGGACGCCTTGGCCGCCGGGACCGCGGTGTTGCAGTCCCGCGGCCTAATGCTGCCACCCGAGTCAGCCATGGCCCCGATCCGGAAAAGATGCCTGCAAGTCATCAACGACATGATCGAAGGGTGTCCAGATACCAGACGGAGACCCGTCTACATCGCCATGGTCGACGCTGGATACGACCGTGAGACCATTGCCGACCAGATCTTGACGCTATTGCTCGCCGGACACGAAACCACGGCCAATACTCTTGCCTGGACCTGGATCTCGCTTATTCGCAACCCCGCGGTTTACATTCGGTGGCGACGGCAGCTACATACGCATCCCGAGTCGGCGAGCGTGGTCACCAGAAACATCGCCCGAGAAGGGTTGCGGCTTTACCCGTCGAGCTGGATCATCGGCCGCGTGGCGATAATCGACGGCGGGTTTGATGGCGTGCCCGTGCCGGCCGGTTGCACCGTCTCGATAAGCCCATTCGTCACCCACCGGCACCCGCAGTTCTGGGGTCCGGATCCAGAAGCCTTCGACCCAGACCGGCATAACCGCCCACCCGACCATCGCTATGCGTGGCTGCCCTTCGGGGCAGGCGCCCGGATGTGCCTGGGCAGCACCTATGCGATGCGCGAAATGGAAATCTGCCTATCGATCCTAGGCAAACAGTTTCGTTTCCATTCCGAAGACGCCAACAGTGCCACCCCCCGTTTTCGGTTTACGTTGGGAACACCCCCGATACGCGTTGATATCGAAGCGATCGGCGGCAATGTTAGAAAATTTGAGCACCGTTGATATGAGGATGGTTGGTTCCTGACCTGCCCGATGAGGCTTGGACTTTCGCCGCCCGCTCACCGCTCTCGACGCCGGCGACATCGAAACCCTCGTCACCGAAACCCTCCGACTGCCCCTGCACGGCGACACCGGCCGCCGACACCGCGAAAGCGTTGACCTACTTCAAAACCAACGCCCACCGCATGCAATACGGTTACTTCCGCGAACCCGGCATGTTCATCGGCTCCAGCACCGTTGAAGCCGGCTGCAAAGCCGTCATCGACCAACGAGTGAAACTGTCCGGCATGCGCTGGAACATCCCCGGCGCCACCGGCATCCTCACCCTCCGACGCGAGCAGGCCAGCAACCGCTTCAAGCGCATCTGGACACATCTTCACAACCAGACGGCCACCGCCTGACCATGCCTACCTACAAATCTGACGCACACCCACTTGTGGAAGTTTCGTGGCCAGCGGTCACCCGTTTACCACTAACGTCCACCACGGACCTCGTACGCTGTCCCACGCGGCAAGGTAAGGTAAGCGTAGATGGCGCCTATTAGTACCCTGCATTACCTGCTCGACCAGGCGCGTCGCCGATTCACGCCGACCCTTAACAACATTCCGGGCATGGGTGCGGTCGAGAAGCGGGTGCTCGCTCATCCGTGGAAGACGAAGGTGCTGGCCAAGCCACCCGTCGGCAGCGACCTCAAGCCGGTCCTGGGGGACTCGGGCCTGCCGCTTCTGGGTCACACCATCGAGTTTTTCCGCGAAGGACCCGACTTCGCGCTGAATATGTATCGGAAGCACGGCCCGCTGTTCTTTTCCGACCCGCCGATCCTGCGCTCGGTTGTCGTCTCGGGGCCCGACGCCATCCAGGCGGTGTTCACAAACACGAACAAGGACTTCTCCCAAGAGTTCTGGAACGACGTGATCGGTCCGTTCTTCAACCGGGGCCTGATGCTGCTGGATTTCGACGAGCATCTTTATCACCGGCGCATCATGAATCAGGCGTTCACCCGCACCCGGTTGGCCGGTTACGTCGAGTACATCGATCGGGTCGTGACGGCCGGCGTGGCCGACTGGCCGACCGACGACGCGCGGTTCCTGTTCTACCCCGCGGTAAAGCAACTCACCCTCGATGTCGCGTCAACGGTGTTCATGGGCCACGAGCCCGGCGCCGAGGATGATCTGGTCACCAAGATTAATCAGGCCTTCACGAGGACCACCCGCGCTGGTGGCGCGTTCATCCGCTACCCTGTCCCGCCGTTCAAGTGGTGGCGGGGCCGGCGCGGCCGCAAATTCCTTGAACACTGCTTGGCCGAGCGGGTCAACGAGCGTCGCGACGCCGAGGGCACCGACATGCTGACGGTGCTGTGCCACACCGATGACGAGGACGGCAACCGCTTCACCGACGAGGACATCGTCAACCACATGATCCTTTTGCTGATGGCCGCCCACGACACTTCCACCTCGGCGCTCACCACGATGGCCTATCACCTGGCCGCTCATCCGAAGTGGCAGGAACGCTGCCGCGACGAGTCGGCCCGGCTGGCCGACGAGCCGCTGGACCTCGAGTCGCTGGAGAAGCTGGAGACGCTGGATCTGGTGATGAACGAGTCGCTGCGGATGGTGCCCCCGCTGCCGTTCGTCATGCGCCAGACCGTGCGTGACACCGAGCTGCTCGGTTACTTTCTCCCGGCTGGCACGCCCATGATGGTTTGGCCCGGGATGAACCACCGGCTGCCCGAGCTGTGGACTGAGCCGGAGAAGTTCGACCCCGAGCGTTTTGCCGAGCCGCGGTCCGAGCACAAGCGCCACCGCTACGCTTACGCCCCGTTCGGCGGTGGCGCGCATAAATGCATTGGCAAGGTTTTCGGGCAATTGGAAATCAAGACCGTTGTGCACCGGCTGCTGCGCCGGTATCGGTTGGAGCTGGCCCGCCCGGGCTATGAGGCGCGCTGGGATTACGGGGGGATACCGATCCCGGTAGACGGCATGCCGATCGTGCTGCGCCCGCTGAGTTAGGCCAGGTAGGTCGCCGCTTTAGCCGGCTGTGGGTCGCGAGGATGGGATAAGCCGCCCCGGCCTTAACCCATCGAACGCTCGACAAGGAGATGCAGAAGTGACGGACGCGGCCAGCGAGCAGCGGCCACGGGTCTTGCTGCTTTACTACACCTATATGGGGCAGGCACTCAAAGTCCTTGAGGCCGCGGGAGAAGTATTTCGCGGCCGAGGGTGCGATGTGCAGAAGGCCGAGATCGAGTTCACCGGCCGACGATTCGCCGAACGGTTCTCTCGCTTCCCGATACGACGTGTGTGGCTCGACATGCTCAGTGTGCTTCCGGCCCAAACGCGCCGTCCCAGCAGGGAGATCCGCACCCCGGATGCGGTGCGAAACAGGGAACTACGACCTGATCTGCATCGGCTCCCCGACTTGGTGGCGAACCACGAGCATGTCGCTGCGCTCCTTCCTCAAGTCGGACGTGGCACGAAGACTGCTGGCCGGCAAGCCAGTCGCCGTGTTCGTTGTCTGCCGCCGCTATTGGCGGGAGAACTTCACGGCGGTGCGCAAGCTGGGGGAGAAGCAGGGCGGTCGGTACGTCGACGGAGTCCATTCGCGTATCCCGGCGACCAGCTTCGCTCAATGCTGTCGCTGATCAGCTGCCTGGGGACGGGTGCGTACCAGGGCCGGTACCCGGTACCTGGGCGTGCGCATCCCGACGATCAACGTCCGGCGACACCGCGCCACGAAACGCCGCAGCTGCCATGAGCGTCACCTTGCAGAAAAGGTTTGCTAGCCGCGTTCGTTCGACATATTGACCGAATCGCCCGCCAGTGTCGAAGACGTTCATGCGGCGTTCAGCCGCGAGGACTACCGGCTGGCCCGCCACGCGGCCTTCGACGTCACGAGCACACTAGATTTGCTGATCGTCGAGGCCGACGGCACGGTGACGGTGCGCGCCACCCAGCATCTGGGTCGCCAGCTGCTACCCGTGGCGGTAGCCAAACTCGTTCCCGGTGACCTGAAAATCCTGCACAGCGAGACGTGGAGACCGGTCGGTGACCGCCGGGTACGTGGGCAGGTCAGCGTCTTGGCCGGGCAGAAGCGTGGCTGGCGCCCGTGGACAACGGCTCACGGCTGCGGTTCGCCGCGACGGTTGTGGTCAAAGTCCCATTGGTGGGCGGCAGGATCGAGAGCTACGTCGGCAGCCAGTTGGCCGAGAACATCCCTGCGATTCGGCGCTTCACCACCACGTGGATCACCGAACATGCCTGACACCGGGCGCGCGAGCGAGACACCGGTTCTACGAGCCAAACTGGCCGCCGGCTGGGCCGCCGGTCGAATTGATAGTCGCACTGATAGTCCGAGCATCGATTGTTACAGTGGTACTGCTCAGGCCGCTAGTGCCGGTAGTCAACGGATAGAACAGGGGAGCGTTGTGGTCACTGTTCCGGGTCGCGTTAAAGATGAAACCACCAGTGCTCGGCTCCGTCGCTGGGCGGACGAGTGCCGGCAGGTTGTGCGCGTGTTGGCGTCGCGCTCCGACGGTTTGAAGACTGGTCAGATGTACGACATTATCGGCACCCAGAACCTGTACGGCGAAGAGTCGCTGTTCATCAATTTCGGGTACTGGAAGAACAATCCCACAACCATGGATGAGGCGAGCCGAGACCTGGCCCGGCTTGTGGCGCGGAGCGCCGACTTCAATGCGTCGGACACCGTGGTGGACTGTGGTACCGGCTACGGCGACCAAGACACCTTGTG
Source organism: Mycobacterium sp. (assembly GCA_035552835.1). Taxonomy (GTDB): domain Bacteria; phylum Actinomycetota; class Actinomycetes; order Mycobacteriales; family Mycobacteriaceae; genus Mycobacterium. Next base: position 7,365 of record DASZKQ010000387.1, read on the forward strand.
GGTCAACGAGTTCGGGGTAAAACATATTACGGGAGTAAATGTCGCCACCGAACAAATCGCAATCTCCACCCGCCGTGTAGAAGAAGCTGGGCTGACCGACAGAATCCACTACGTCAACGCGTCTGCCACGGATCTACCAGTTGAAGACGAATCGTGCACCAAGGTTGTCGCACTGGAATCGGCTTTTCACTTTCCGTCGCGCATTGATTTCTTCTCCGAAGCGCTGCGGGTGCTGAAACCGGGCGGCCGCCTGGTGACGGCCGATATCGTTCCCAAACGGACTTTTCTCAATATGCGGTATCGCAAGCAGGTTGAGCGGGTCGGCTGGCGGGGCGCGTCGCCGAAAGCTGTTCGGAGGTCGGTGAACGTCGACGCGTATCGAGACCTGTTGCTCGACATCGGATTTGCCGAAGCCGAAACTCAATCGATCGCGCACGACGTTTTCCGGCCGCTGGCCAGGTTCCTGTGGAAGAGAGCGTTCGAGCCTGACATGAAATATGTGAATCCACTTCTGCGGATAACCGTTAGGCCGGACAACTTTTGGATACACGAAACGCACATTGACTACATCCTGGCGGTGGCGCGTAAGGCGTAACGAGCTTCAATGAATCGAACATCCTTGGCGCCGACGGTATCTGTGCGCACCAGCACCTTTTTG
>DASZKQ010000388.1:0-2654 GCA_035552835.1 Mycobacterium sp.
CGTATTTCCACCATTGGCGCTCGAACGCCAAAATGTCGTGTTCGCGGCGGGTTAGGCCATCGGCGAGTTCAGAGTCGTCCCCCGATCGATTAGCCCGCGCCATAGCGCTGTCCATATCGCTTCCTCGACCCTTTCGGCGAATTCTCGAATGCTCGCTGCTCCAGCGAATATTCAACCATGCTCGCAACTGTTGATCCGGAACCCAGACCCGCGAGTCGGCTGACTAGGTGAGATTGCCTTCCCGCGCCTCCGGGCGCAACCCGAGCGCATCTCGGCGCGCATCCTCGGCGGGCTTAAGCTTGCCGCTCATGGCAGTCGTACCCATTCGCATCGTGGGCGATCCGGTCCTGCACACCCCGACCAAGCCAGTTCCGGTCGCCGCGGACGGATCGCTGCCGGGCGATCTGGCCGATTTGATCACCACGCTTTACGACACTATGGATGCCGCTTACGGAGTTGGCCTGGCCGCCAACCAGATCGGCGTCGACTTGCGAGTGTTCGTCTACGACTGCGCCGACGAGCGTGGGGAATCGGCGCGGCGCCGCGGCGTGGTGGTCAATCCGGTGCTCGAAACCTCGGAAATTCCCGAGACCATGCCCGACCCGGACAACGACGACGAGGGTTGTCTCTCGGTGCCGGGTGAGTCGTTTCCTACTGGGCGCGCCAAGTGGGCCCGGGTCACCGGACTCGACGCCGACGGCAGCCCGATCACGGTCGAGGGCTCAGGGTTGTTCGCTCGCATGCTCCAGCACGAAGCCGGACATCTGGATGGCTTCCTGTATCTGGACCGCTTGATCGGACGACACGCCCGGGCAGCAAAACGTGCGGTTAAATCCCACGGCTGGGGCGTTCCCGGCTTGTCGTGGACACCCGGTGAGGGGCCGGACCCGTTCGGTCACTGATGGTTTCGTGGCCAACACCCGGCACCAGGGTCACGGTGCGTTACCGTCGGCCCGCCGGGTCGATCCCGCCACTGACTGACGCGGTCGGCCATCTACTCGACATCGAGCCGCTGGTACGGGTCCAGACGAAAACCGGGGCGGTGGTGCAGTTCGCGCCCGCCGATGTGGTCGCGGTGCGAACGCTGAGCGATGCGCCGGTGCGCACCTCGCAGATCCGCGCGCTCGAGCACGCCGCCGCCTTTGCCTGGCCCGGCGTAGAGCAGCAGTGGCTGGACGGCTGGTTGCTGCGTGCCGGGTACGGCGTCACCTCTCGCGCGAACTCCGCTGTCCCGCTTGAAGTTTCCGCCAGCACAGCGACCATCCCGGCGATAGTCGACTGGTACACCCGACGCGGGCTGACCCCGCGACTCGCGATCGCCGACCGCCTGCTTCGGCTGCCCGGTATGGCTGAACAGGCCAACGCCGTGCTGGTACGCGACGTGCGCACCGCCGAGCCTGACCCGTCGGTCCGGCTGTCGGACCGCCCAGACGACACCTGGCTGCAGCTCTACCGCCGCGAGGTCCCCGTCGACGTACTGACCGCTGTCGTCGACGGCGAGCTGGTGTTCGGTATGCACACAGACCTGGCGGTGGCGCGAGCGTCGGTGACCGACGCCCCGGATGGCACTCGCTGGGTGGGCCTGTCGGCGATGCGGGTCGCCGACCAGGCTGCCGGCCGGGCGCTGTCCAAAGCCCTACTGGCGTGGGGGGCAGCTCATGGCGCGACCCGTGGTTATGTCCGGATTCTCGAGGACGATCACGCCGCCGCCGACCTGGCCCAGTCGCTGGGCTTCGCGCTGCATCACCGCGCGCGCTACTTCACGGCAGGCACCGTAGGGTCGGGCCATGCCCGACGGCACGATTGATGGCGGCGACCCGCTGCGCCCGGGTTCGCCGCGCTTGCGATCGCCGCTCCTTCGGCTGGCCACCTGGAACGTGAACTCGATCCGCACCCGGTTAGACCGGGTGCTGGACTGGCTGGAGCGCGCCGAGGTCGACGTACTGGCTATGCAAGAGACCAAGTGCGCCGACGACCAGTTTCCGACGATGCCCTTCTTGGAGCTCGGCTACGAGGTGGCGCATTGCGGATTCAACCAATGGAACGGCGTGGCGATCGCGTCACGCGTCGGCCTGGACCAGGTCGAGGTCGGCTTCGACGGCCAGCCGAACTGGAGCAGCAAGCCGGATGTGGCGGCCGCAGCCGAAGCCCGCGCGCTGGCCGCCACCTGCGCAGGGGTTCGGGTGTGGAGCCTTTACGTGCCCAACGGCCGCGCCGTAGGTGACCCGCATTACACGTACAAACTGAATTGGCTTGCCGCACTTTGCGATACAGCTGCAGGCTGGCTACGCGACGATGTCTCGGCCCAGATCGCGCTAGTCGGCGACTGGAATATCGCTCCGACCGACGACGACGTCTGGAGCGTCGAGTTCTTCCAGGGCGCCACACATGTCTCGGAACCGGAACGCAAGGCGTTCGACGCTATCGTCAACGCTCAATTCGCCGATGTGGTACGGCCTTTCACCCCCGGTCCTGGGGTCTACACCTATTGGGATTACACCCAGCTGCGGTTCCCGAAGCGACAAGGGATGCGCATCGACTTCATCCTCGCCTCTCCCGCGCTGGCCGGCCGGGTCGCTGACGCGCAGATCGTTCGGGAAGAACGTAAAGGCAAGGCGCCCAGCGACCACGCGCCGGTCTTGGTGGATCTGCGC
>DASZKQ010000389.1:0-6914 GCA_035552835.1 Mycobacterium sp.
GCGAGCGCCGTTTCGACCATGGTCGACACCAAGGTCGAATAATCCACGCCGCTGGCTGCCCACATCCGCGGGTACATCGAGATTGTGGTGAATCCGGGCATTGTGTTGACCTCGTTGATCATTGGCCCGTCATCGGTGAGAAAAAAATCGACTCGCGCCAAGCCCTGGCAATCGATTGCCTTGAACGCCTGGATCGCCAACTCACGCACCGCGTCGCTTACGTCGTCGTCGATCTTGGCAGGCACGTCGAGTTCAGCGGCGTCGTCGAGGTATTTGGTCGCGAAGTCGTAGAAGGAGTCTTCCCGGCCGCGCACCCCAGCCACCCGAATCTCTCCGACGGTGCTGGCTTGCACTGTGCCGTCAGGGAATTCGAGCACACCGCATTCTAATTCACGGCCGACAACGGCGGCTTCGACAATCACCTTCGGATCGTGCTGGCGCGCCTGGGCAATGGCGGCGGGCAGCTCCTCCCAGCTGGTCACCCGGCTGACGCCGATCGATGAGCCGCCGCGTGCGGGCTTGACAAAGACTGGCAGCCCAAGGCTTTCGCGCTGCGCGGGCTCCAGTGTCGACTGCGACGCCCGCAGCACCGCATACGCGCCGATCGGAAGCCCTTCGGCGACTAGCAACTTCTTGGTGAACTCCTTGTCCATCCCCGCCGCGCTGGCCATCACCCCGGCCCCGACGTAGGGCACACCGGCCAGTTCGAGCAGACCCTGGATGGTGCCGTCTTCCCCGTAAGGTCCGTGCAACACCGGGAAGACCACGTCGACGGACGCCAACACTTCAGCCCCACCGGGCGACAGCGATACCAACTCACCGGCTCGCCGCGGATTTGCGGCCAGAGTCAGCTCGATGCCCGATTCGGAGCTCACCCCCGGCAGCTGCCGATTGGTGATTGCCAGCGCGTCGGGGTCTCCGTCGGTGAGCACCCACGAGCCGCCCGGGGTGATGCCGACCGCGACCACGTCGAACCGCTCCGGATCGAGGTTGCGCAAAATGCTGCCCGCAGAGACGCAGGAAATGGCGTGCTCGTTACTGCGTCCGCCGAACACAACGGCGACGCGGATGCGGCCGCGATCGGTCGTCTTGGCGGGGAAACGGGCACTCACAACCTAGAGAGGCTACCGCCTAGGTGCTGCGCTACTGGTTACCACGAGGTTAGCCGTCGCGTGACCCGCACCCAGGCTCATTCCGGTTTGGTGCTGCGTCCCAACAGCAGAACCACCGCCTGGTCCACCGACAACCCCTTATGACAGACCCGGTGCACTGCTTCGGTCAGGGGCATCTCGACGTCGTAACTCGAGGCCAGTGCCAGCACCGACTCGCACGACGTCACCCCTTCGACGACATGGCCGCCGCGGGCCTGCTGCGCCGACTCCATCGTCTGGCCCCGCCCCAGAGATTCGCCGAACGAGCGGTTGCGCGAGCGGGGCGAGGTGCAGGTGGCCACCAGATCGCCGACCCCGGCCAGACCCGCCAGGGTTGTACCTTTCGCCCCGACGGCTATCCCGAACCGCATGATCTCGGCCAGTCCGCGGGTGACGATCGCCGCCGCGGTGTTTTCACCCAGGCCCACCCCGGCCGCCATTCCGCAGGCCAGCGCGATGACGTTCTTGCAGGCGCCGCCGATCTCGGTGCCGATCACGTCGGCATTGGTGTAGGGGCGGAAGTATCCGGTGTTCAGCATCCGCTGCACGGCAACCGCGCGGCCGGAATCGCTGCACGCGATGACGGTGGCAGCGGGTTGCTCATCGGCGATCTCGCTAGCCAGGTTCGGCCCGGAAATGACCGCGACCTGCGACGAGTCGACGCCGGTCACCGCAGCGACGACCTGGCTCATCCGCATCAGCGTGTCCAACTCGATGCCCTTCGCGGTGCTGACCAGGGTCGCGCCCTCGGCGAACAGGTTTTTCCACTGTTCGAGATTGGTCCGCATCGTCTGCGCCGGCATAGCCAGCAGCACGGTTGACGCCCCGCTGAGCGCTTCGTCCGCATCCCCGGTGGCCCGGATGCCCGGCGGCAACTGGACGCCAGGTAAGTAGTCGGGGTTGTAACGGTCGGCGTTGATTTCCGCGGCGAGGTCGGATCGCCGCGCCCACAGGGTGACCTCGCCGCCAGCGTCGGCAAGCAACTTGGCCAGCGCCGTACCCCATGCGCCGGCCCCCATCACCGCTGTTGTGCTGGCCATCGTCTGCTTCGTCCCGTCTTGTCGATGCGCTAACTGCAGGCGCTCCACCGTAGCCCAGGAGCCTAAGCCGGGGATGAACCCTGACACTGGCAGGATGGCGCTATGAACGGCAGCCGAGCCGACGCCGACGGTGATGTCGGCTTGATCGTCGCCGTCAAGCGACTGGCCGCCGCCAAGACCCGGCTCGCACCGGTGTTTTCCGCACCGACGCGGGAAAACGTAGTGCTGGCCATGCTGGTCGACACCCTGACCGCCGCCGCAAGAGTCGGGTCGGTTCGACACATCACCGTCATCACGCCCGACGACGCCGCGGCGGCTGCGGCAACCGAACTCGGCGCCGAGGTGCTGTCCGATCCCACACCCAAAGGCCACCCCGACCCGCTGAACAATGCGATCGCCGCCGCCGAGCGGGTGGTGGCCGAATCAGTGTCCAATATCGTTGTACTGCAAGGGGATTTACCGGCATTGCAGACGCAGGAACTCGCCGAGGCGATCGCCGCGGCACGACATCACGAGCGCAGTTTCGTTGCCGATCGGCTCGGCACGGGCACCGCGGCACTGTTTGCCTTCGGGGCTCCGCTCGACCCCCGGTTCGGGCCGGATTCTTGCGCGTGGCATCAACGTTCGGGCGCGATCGAGCTCACCGGGGCGTGGCCTGGATTGCGCTGCGATATCGACACACCCGATGACTTGGCGGTCGCGCGCCGTCTGGGGATCGGGCCGGCGACTAGCAGGGCTGTTGCCGCCAGCGCCCCGCGGTAACGACAGGTGAACGGCTTCTCAACGGCGAATGGACGTCAGCTGGTGGGTAGCAGCACCGCCCAATGATGGGGAATGATCGCAAGGGTGACCGACATCGAAGCTGCGGACACCGCAGTAACGACAACCTCAGCCGAGACACCATCTAATGGGCCGGTGTGGCAATCGAGCGCCGCAGCACCGGGTGCACCGCCCGCCGCCACGGCAGCCTTGGTCGAGGACGAACTTCCCGAGCACCGCTACCTCAATCGAGAACTGAGCTGGCTGGACTTCAACGCTCGCGTGCTGGCGCTGGCCGCCGACACCTCGCTGCCCTTGCTGGAGCGGGCAAAGTTCCTGGCGATCTTCGCCTCCAACCTCGACGAGTTCTACATGGTTCGGGTCGCCGGCCTGAAACGCCGCGACGAAATGGGTCTGTCGGTACGCTCCGCGGACGGTCTAACCCCGCGTGAGCAACTGCGTCGCATCGGCGAGCAGACCCAGCACATCGCCAGCCGGCACGCACAGGTCTTCCTCGACTCGGTGCGGCCCGGGTTGGCCGAGGAGGGCATCCACGTCGTCACGTGGGCCGATGTGGACCAGGCTGAGCGCGACCGCCTCGCGACGTACTTCAACGAGCAGGTGTTCCCTGTCCTGACTCCGCTGGCCGTCGATCCCGCTCACCCGTTTCCCTTCGTCAGCGGCCTGAGCCTGAACCTGGCGGTCACGGTCAGGCAGCCCGAGGACGGCGGTGAGCACTTCGCCCGGGTCAAGGTACCCGACAACGTCGATCGTTTCGTTGAGCTCGACATCAAGCAAGGCGCAGAAGGATCGGCCGACAAGGAAGTCCGGTTCTTGCCGATGGAGGAGCTGATCGCGGCCTTCCTGCCGACGTTGTTCCCGGGTATGGAGGTCGTCGAGCACCACGCGTTCCGCATTACCCGCAACGCCGATTTCGAGGTCGACGAAGATCGCGACGAGGATCTGCTGCAGGCGCTCGAGCGGGAACTGGCGCGTCGACGGTTCGGGTCGCCGGTGCGCCTCGAGGTGGCCGACGACATGACCGAGCACATGTTGGAGCTGCTGCTGCGTGAACTGGACGTGCATCCCGGCGACGTCATCCAAGTGCCGGGATTGCTTGATCTGTCGTCGCTGTGGCAGATCTACGACGTCGACCGGCCGGCGCTGAAGGATCCCGCATTCGTTCCGGCCACCAACCCCGCGTTCGCCGATCGGGAAACGCCGAAGAGCATTTTCGCGACCCTGCGCGAGGGTGACGTGTTGGTTCACCATCCCTACGACTCGTTCTCCACTAGCACGCAACGGTTTATCGAGCTGGCTGCCGCCGATCCCAATGTGCTGGCGATCAAACAGACGCTGTACCGCACGTCGGGTGACTCACCGATCATTCGGGCGCTAATCGAAGCCGCCGCGGCCGGAAAGCAAGTAGTGGCACTGGTCGAGATCAAGGCACGATTCGACGAGCAGGCCAACATCAGGTGGGCACGCGCGCTGGAGCAAGCGGGAGTCCATGTCGCGTACGGCATGGTGGGCTTGAAAACGCATTGCAAGACTTGTCTGGTGGTGCGCCGCGAAGGCTCGGCGATCCGGCGCTACTGCCATATCGGGACCGGCAATTACAACAGCAAGACCGCCCGGCTCTACGAGGACATCGGCCTGCTGACCGCCGACCCCGACCTCGGTGCCGACCTAACCGACTTGTTCAACTCGCTGACCGGTTATTCGCGCAAGCTGGACTACCGCAACCTTTTGGTGGCACCACATGGTATTCGCGCCGGCATCATCGAACGTGTCGAGCGAGAGATTGCCGCTCACCACCAATCTGGCAACGGGCGGATCCGGCTCAAGATGAACGCCCTTGTCGACGAGCAAGTCATCGATGCGCTTTATCGAGCGTCGCAAGCCGGAGTGCGCGTTCAGGTGGTGGTGCGCGGAATTTGTGCCTTGCGCCCCGGCGTCGAGGGCTTCTCCGAAAACATTTCCGTGCGCTCAATTCTGGGACGCTTCCTGGAGCACTCGCGGATCCTCTATTTCCGCTCCCTCGACGAATTCTGGATCGGCAGCGCCGACATGATGCACCGCAACCTCGATCGCCGGGTCGAAGTGCTCGCTCAGGTGAAAGACCCCCGACTGACCGCGCAACTGAACGACATCTTCGAGTCGGCGCTGGACCCGGCCACGCGCTGCTGGGAACTCGGGCCCGAAGCACAGTGGACCGCGTTGCCGAAAGCGGGTCACACGGTTCGCGACCACCAAGTATCGCTGATGGAGCGACACCGGAGCTCGTGAGGCCACCTGTACCATGGCGACGACGTCCATCAGCCGCGAAGGTACGAATTGACTTGCCAGCGTTACGGTGCCGACTCGCACCCGGTCGGATGACCTGAGCGTGAGCGAGAAAATCGTGTGGGCCGCCGGTGCGGTGCTCTGGCGACCCGGCCCCGGCGAGTCGGTCGAGGTTGCCGTCATCCATCGCCCTCGCTACGACGATTGGTCCCTGCCGAAGGGCAAAATGGATCCCGGGGAAACCGAACCGGTAACCGCGGTCCGAGAACTTTTCGAGGAGACCGGTCACCGTGCACAACTTGGTCGCCGACTGCAAACCGTGAGCTACCCGGTCGACCAAGGTGTCAAGCGGGTTCGCTACTGGGCGGCGCGCAGCCTCGGCGGAGAATTCACCCCCGGCCGAGAAGTCGATGATCTGGTCTGGCTGTCGACCGCCGACGCGATCGGGAAAGTCTCCTACCCACACGATCGAAAGGTCTTGCGCCGGTTCGCCAAATTCCCGGCCGACACCCAGACCGTGCTAGTGGTCCGGCACGGCACCGCGGGCAGCAAGTCTCGATTCTCCGGTGACGACAAAATGCGGCCGCTGGACAAAAAGGGCCGGGCGCAGGCCGAGGCACTCATCGGGCAGTTGTCCGCTTTCTGTCCCACCGACGTGTACGCAGCTGATCGCGTGCGCTGCCACCAAACGGTGGAGCCGCTCGCCGAGGAGCTGGGCGTGATCATCTGCAATGAGCCCACACTGACCGAGGAGGCGTACGCCGACAACGCTAAACGCGGTCGAAGGCGGGTTCTGCAGATTGCCGACTTGCACCGCACACCGGTGATCTGCACGCAGGGCAAGGTGATTCCAGACCTGATCGCTTGGTGGTGCGAACGCGACGGGATACGTCCGGACAAGTCCCGCAACCGCAAGGGCAGCACGTGGGTGCTTTCGCTGGCGGACGGCCATCTGGTTGCCGCCGACCACATCGGCAGTGCACTGGCCACCAACGTGGTGACCTAGCACGAAGATTCGCCGCGGGCGGCTCAATAGAGTCAGTCCCGCGGCGAATCTTCGTGTTGAGTGGCTAGTGCCTACCTACGGCCGCGACGGGCCGTGGTCTTCTTGGCCGGAGCCTTCTTGGCGACGCGCTTCCTGGCCGGTGCCTTACGCGCGGGAGCCTTCTTCACGGCTTTGGTGACCCGCTTTGCCGCCGACTTTGTTGCCTTCTTCACGGCTTTCTTGGCGGGTGCCCGCTTGGTCGCGGCCTTACGGGCCGGAGCCTTCTTGGCAGCGGCCTTCCGGGCCGGAGCCTTCTTGGCAACCTTCTTCACGGCCTTGGTGGCCTTCTTGGCCGGCGACTTCTTGGCCACCTTCTTGGCTCCGCCGGCGACGACACCTCGCTTCACTGCTGGTCCTTCCGCTGGGAGGCGCTGCGCGCCAGAGACAACCGCTTTGAATTGTGCGCCCGGCCGGAACGCAGGCACAGATGTCGGCTTTACCTTTACCGTCTCACCGGTGCGCGGGTTACGGGCTACGCGTGCCGCGCGACGGCGCTGTTCGAAGACACCGAAGCCGGTAATGGTCACGCTGTCGCCCTTGTGCACCGCCCGCACAATAGTGTCGACGACATTCTCGACGGCGGCGGTTGCCGACCGACGATCTGAGCCCAATTTCACTGTGAGCACATCAATG
>DASZKQ010000390.1:0-6320 GCA_035552835.1 Mycobacterium sp.
TATCCAGCGTGCGTGCGTAGTGCAGCCGCAGCGACTGCACGCGGGCTATCTCGAAGCCGGCCCGGGTCGCGCCCTCTTCGACCACCGCCACCGACGGCAGCCGGCCGCCGGGGAAGATTTCGTCCATGATGAATTTGACGAACCGGATCAGCTTCATCGTCAGCTTGACCTGACGCTGCTCGAGTTCTTCGACAGTGGGGACCACGATCGTGTGCAAAAGCATCACGCCGCCAGCCGGCAGCGCCTGGTAAGCCATCTTGAAAAAGTCGCCGTAGCGGTCGAATCCGAAGTGCTCAAACGCACCGATCGACACGATGCGGTCCACCGGCTCGTGGAACTGCTCCCAGCCTTCCAACAGCACCTGCTTGGAACGTGGGCTGTCCAGGTCGTCCAACGATTTCTGCGCATATGCGGCCTGGTTTTTGCTCAGCGTCAAGCCGATCGCATTGACGTCGCAGCGCTCGATGGCACGCCGCAGTGTGGCGCCCCAGCCGCAGCCGACGTCGAGCAGCGTCATTCCGGGTTCTAGACCCAGCTTGCCCAGCGACAGGTCGATCTTGGCCAGTTGGGCCTCTTCGAGCGTCATGTCGTCGCGCTCGAAGTACGCGCAGCTGTAGGTGTTGCTGGGGTCCAGGAACAGTCCGTAGAAGTCGTCGGACAGGTCGTAGTGCGACTGGACGTCGTCGAAGTGCGGCGTGAGATTGGTGCCCATTGGTGTGGCTATCCCCCTAAAAGTTCCCGGCTGACACTAGGCGGAGCCGCGGATGGATGCAATTGCAGCGATTGTCGCCTCTGCGTTCGCGTCCGGGTTGGACGACTCGCCCAACATGGTCACGATGCTGGTGATTATTGGGTTCGCATCGGCGTCGGTGACCTCGCTGCGGATCTCGGCGATCACCGTGCCGTGGGACTCGATGACCGAGTCCAGATAGGTGTCGAAGTACAGCCGGTCGCCGACCATGATCGGCCGGTGGAACACGAACTTCTGGTCCCGGTGCAACACCCGCGCGAGGTTGATCGGGATGTCGAACTTGGTGAAGACGTCCAGCTGGACGCGCCGTCCGGCAACCGCAAGAAAGGTGAGCGACGCCAGAGTGCTGTCGTAGCCGGCCTCGGCGGCCGACTCCTCGGAATAGTGCGACGGATGCTCGTCCTTGACGGCCTGCGCAAACTCGCGGACCTTTTCGCGTCCGACGTCGAAGTAATCCGGGTACCGGTAGTGCGTTCCGATGAGTTCTTGGGCGCCTTCGGGAACTGGCATGCGCTGTTCTCCACTCTGATGGGTGCTCAGCGGCGCAGCTTATCAGCGTGATTGCCGTCGAGAAGCCACCGCGGCCAGTGCGCCGCCCGCTGCGCCCAGCGCCAGGGCCGACGGCACTCCGATCCGGGCGGCCTTGCGCGCAGTCCGGAAGTCGCGGATCTCCCAGCCGCGTTTGCGAGCCAGATCGCGCAAATGGCTATCGGGGTTGATAGCGACGGCGGTCCCGACTAGGGAGAGCATCGGCACGTCGTTGTAGCTGTCGGAGTAAGCGGTGCAGCGTTTGAGATTGAGGCCCTCGCGGATGGCCAGCGAGCGCACCGCGTGCGCCTTGCCGGGGCCGTGCAGGATCTCACCGACCAGCCGGCCGGTGAACACGCCGTCGACTGACTCGGCAACGGTGCCCAGCGCGCCAGTCAGGCCGAGTCGGCGGGCGATGGTGATGGCGAGTTCATACGGCGTGGCGGTGACCAGCCAGACCTGCTGGCCGGCGTCAAGGTGCATCTGGGCCAGATCGCGACTGCCGGCCCAGATCTTGTCGGCGATGATCTCGTCGTAGACCTCTTCGCCGAGGCGAACCAGCTCTTCGGTGGGTCGGCCTTCGATGAAGGTCAGGGCCTTGCGCCGGCCCGCGGCGACGTCGTCGCTGTTCTCCCGGCCAATGAGCTGAAACTTGGCTTGCGCGTAAATGAATCCGATCACGTCGCGATAGGTGAAGTACTTGCGAGCGGCCAAACCGCGGCCAAAATGCAGCAGCGACGAACCCTGCACGAGCGTGTTGTCCACGTCGAAGAACGCTGCCGCGGTCAGGTCGACCGGCGGCTGTTCGGGCCCGGGGGCTTCGTCGGTCTGGACGTCAACCAGCGCGCGGTCGGCACTGGCGTTGGCGGCCAGCGTCTCCAGATCCAGTTCAACCGGACTGGATTCTGCGTTGGGGCCGGGTTCCACAGTGCCCGGGCCGCCGGGAGCGCTCACGGTTTAACACTATCCGCCCTCGGCGCATTCGGTTGTTTGGCAGAGCCGCTGTTGTTGGGGAGAAGACAGGGTTGGTCCCTAGAAGCGGAGTGTGGTGTCGAACGCAGGTTATCGCCTCGAACGCCGGCCATCGTCAACGAAGATTCCAGCCGACACATCTGCCAATCTCATGCAGCGCTTCGTGTGAAAGTTCAGGATGCCTGTCGTGGAAGCGCCGCAGGATGTCATTTACACCTTCCTCTAAGGTCATGTCTCCCCACTCAATTGGCATGCCGACAGCCTCGCGCACTAACTCAGAAATCTTTGTGGTGAGTACTTCGCCTTGCGTAGTCCCAAAATTTTCGACGACCTTCTCCTTGTCGATGCGTGGAACCGCTGAATCCTTGATAGCTACGACAATCGCCGTGTTGATAGCTTCACTGTCCACTGGTCAATCCTTTCAGCGCTCAAATATGGTCTTTTGAAGACCGGTCTCAGGATCAATGACCACGATCTTAGTGACGTTCGGATTACCGATAAGTCGTGGAAGCTCAACGGTTTCCCAGACACCCCCCGGACGCAAATTTGATCCTACGAATGCGTACACCTCACCTCGGGCATTCTCCGCATACATTCCGGAGACGTTCGACCACCATTCTTGGGAGGCGGGATCATTAAAATCAAATAAGGGTGGTTTCACGCCGTTCCGCTCCAACAGTCCTTCGAGAGTGGTTCCGCGATGCGATGCTGCAAACAAATCGGCGCTCCCGTTGCCGCCGGCCGACTGAGGCCCTATTCCTATCCCCTCGGAGGTTCTTCCCGACCAGAAGAATGCGCCATCGGGCGGAGGTGTGACTGGTTCCGGAGACGGCAATCGATAGGGGCCCACGACGTTATCCCCAGGGTGGCCCTCCTCGGTCTGGTGAGGCGAGTCTTCGTCGGCGGGCCGGCCCGAGGCGCCGTCATGCGGCGGCCGGGGCTGGTGGTCGCCCGATGTCCCGCCGTGCGTTGGTTCGCGTGGGTGCCCACCGTCTGACGGGTGGGGCCCGGGTGTTGCAGCGCCGGGCATTGGTGCCGAGTGATGGGGAGATGCGCCGGGTGAGGCCGGCGGCGCCGCCGAAGGAGTGGGGCCGCGCGATGGTGCTGGCTCGACCGGTGACTTGGGAGCCGCACTTGGAGTGGGCTTTTCGGCTACCGGAGGCTTGGACTCGGTTGGGCCGTGTGGGGCGGGGCCGTGCGTCGCTGGCGCAGGTTTGGGCTTCGGCGCGGACGCTGGGCGTCCGCCCTGGGGTGGTTCGCTCCGCGGTTGTTCGTGAGGCGGTGCCGGCGTCCGTGCAGGCGGTTCAGGGCGTATCGAACGCGGCTTGGGCGCGCGGAGTCCCTTGAGCCCTCTGGCGGCGTCTGCCGCGGCCCGGCCCAGCTTGGGCAGTTTTGATATGGGGCCGCCCGGGAGCAGCAAGGTGATGCCGTCGACAACCGTTTCGCCGCCTGCCCTAAAGGGATCTGTGCTCCACTCGTCCCAGTGGGTGACTCCCTTGCCGAGATCCTTCCAACCTTCTTTGAAGCCCTGAAAGCCATCCAAGCCAGTCAGCTGCTCAACCGAGGTGACTTCGGCAGCCACGGAGTGGTACCAGCCGACCGGGTCGATGATCGCCCGCGGCAAACTGTGGGTCCAGAAGGTGTCTTTAATGACCCCGACGGCTTCTTCACCTACGCCTCCGTAAAAGCGCTTTCCGGCGCACGGGGTCATGATCGTGATAATCGTTTTGGCTTCGGTGAGCGCGGTGGCGATCTGTTGGCGCAGCGCATCGACCTCGGTAGTGAACTGGTTGACGATCGTGCGGATGTCGTCGGCGATCTTCTGGATCTCGTCTTCGTCTTCATCGGTCAAAAACTCCCAGACTTCTTTGAGCCCCGTCATCGGGTCACAGATGCGGGACAACAGATCCAGGATCGCCGCATGGACCGTGTCGATCTTGGCCGCATACGCGTTGAGCTGAGTCGCGATTAACGTGCACTGGTGCAAGACTCCGGCTGCGCTGCGATTGGCCTCGGCGAACGCGGCCGTAATCATCGGGCCTTCCGGCATCTGCTGAGCGCCAACAATTTTCATCGGCCCTACGGCGCTGGTTATTTCGCGGGCTTCAAAGTTTGCGCCGGCGTTAGTCCAAGCCGCCGCTGCAGCCCGCAACTTCGCCGAATCGCCGTTCGGCCAAATCATCCCGATGAACTTGACTACCCAACCCCAGCCTGCCGGGGTGCTGACACCGCTCCCAACAGCCGACGGTGTCGAGCCCGCCGAAATAGAGTCGGTCGCCTGCGGGACGGGAAGGGGCTCGCCGTGTCCGGAGACGTTCGACATCGCTTCGGCCACCGAATAGTTGTGTGCCGACATGCGCACCCCGTCACCCAGATGGCACAAGCCATTGCGGGTGGTTGCCATCGCCTCGAGCAGCTTGGATGCCGACCCGTTGTAGCTGCATCCAAATGCCGCACCGACCGGATCGTCACCGGCCATCGCGTCGCATCCGGCCAGCCCGGTGGTCAATGTCGAGACGACCGACCCCAAACCTTCGCCGGCTGAAACCGCAGCGACCCCAGCGCCATCCAGTGCTTGCGGGTCAACAGCAAGCGGAGCCATCAGCTCACGACCACATGGCCAGATTCGTCGCGATCACGCAGCGGTAGTTGTGATGTGCGGTGGTGCCCGCAGTCTTCAATTCCGCCAACGCCTCCCGCATCATCGCCTCACCACGCGACCAATGCCGATGCGCCTCGGCATGAGCCGTAGCTGCCCGCCCGGACCACGTCCCGTGCAGATGAGTCACCAACGTGTCGATTTCAGCGACGAGGCTCTCGGTGTGCCGCGCAAACTCACTCATCCGCTGCAGCGCATCCGCCAACGCGTCGGGATCCACGCTGAACCCATCAGCCATTTCGGACACCTCGCAGCGCTTGCGCCGATACCGAGTCCTGGGCCTGGAAGTCAACGCCGGCAATACCGACCGCCTTCGCCAGAATCGACAGTCCCAGCTGGACCTCACCGGCCCCGCGATGCCACAGATCCCACGCCTGGCCATAGGCGCCGCCCGCTCCACCTCGCCAGCCGGCCAGCATTTCGCGGACCTGACCGTCAAGCTCGATGAGCCTGGTATGCAAGTCCTTTGCCGCACCTGATAACGCCTGCGAAGCCCCGTGCATCACCTCGGGGTTAACCCGCAGCTGCTCCCGCTCAGCCATGGCGGTAAAGCTAATGACCGTGCGCACCCCGCACAATTCACCCGAGATCAACTGCCACACTGGGGCTATGAGCCGCCCACAAGTCCAGCTGTTGACCCGCACCGGCTGCACGATCTGCGTTCGGGTGCACGCGCAACTGGAGAAACTGGCCGCCGAACTCGACTTCGAGCTGTCGACCACCGACGTCGACGCTGCCGCCGCGGCCGGCAACAGCGGCCTGCGCGCCGAGTTCGGTGACCGGCTGCCGGTGGTGCTGCTCGACGGCCGCGAGCACAGCTACTGGGAGGTCGACGAGCCCCGGCTGCGCAAAGATCTGGAGAAGCCCAGGTGACGACGGCGCAAATTTGGTGGCCCACCTGTAAAACGTCTACCGTGGACCTCAGTTCGATCACTGGTGATAGCAAGGGAGCAGGCCAGGTGATTCAGCCGTGAGCGTACTGCTCTTTGGGGTGTCGCACCGCAGTGCGCCGGTCTCCGTTCTGGAACAGCTAAGCACCGACGAATCCGACCAAATCAAGATCATCGACCAGATGATGCAGTCGCCGCTGGTCACCGAGGCCATGGTGCTGTCCACCTGCAACCGGGTCGAGGTCTACGCCGTGGTCGACGCCTTCCACGGCGGTCTGGCCGTCATCGGACAGGTGCTTTCCGAACATTCCGGGATGTCGCTGGGCGAGCTCACCAAATACGCCTACGTCCGCTACAGCGAGGCCGCCGTCGAGCATCTGTTCGCCGTGGCCAGCGGCCTGGATTCCGCTGTGGTCGGCGAGCAGCAGGTGCTCGGCCAGGTGCGCCGTGCCTACGCCGCCGCCGAGGCCAACCGCACTGTCGGCCGGGTGCTGCATGAGCTGGCCCAACGCGCGCTCGC
>DASZKQ010000391.1:0-2483 GCA_035552835.1 Mycobacterium sp.
TCATATTCGAGGAACCCGCGGAAATCGGCATAGAGGAAATGCCCTCCTGGGCGCAGCACCCGCACGACTTCGGGGAGAAAACGCTCAAAGTGAGGGTAGGCGTGTGAGGCTTCGACGTTGACCACCGCGTCAAAGGACTCATCGGGGAACGGCAGGCTTTCGGCGTTGCCGTGCACGAAATCCAGGCCCGGTACGTTGTGCCTTTTTCGGGCGAATGCGACGCCGTCTGGGTTGTAGTCCAGCGCCGTGTAGGAGGCCGGGCTCAACGTCCGTACCAGATACGCGGCCCCACCGCCGTGGCCGGAACTGACCTCCAGTACTTGTTTGCCGCTGAGATCTGCTTGGGTCGCCGTGCAGTGGTAGAGCTGGATGCAGTACCGGTTGGGCTCGTCCTCAGGGGTCAACGTCAGTCCAAGCGGAGGATCTTCCTCATAGCCCCAGTTGAGAAAGACGATGTCTTCCTTTTCCCACCGGCGGGTGATCAACGGGTACCAGTACTTGTTCATGGTTTCTTTGAACCACGAGTAACTGCCGATGGGCTTGATGTACCGCCTGAGAGTGCTTGTCACAGCGGCGAGTATGCCAGGCGCATTATGCGCTGCCGTGGTCGGCCATCAACGCCGAGTCAGCACCGCTCGATGCGTTGGGGGTTCGCCGGTAAACCACCGCTCTTGCGCCCCGTGCCGGTACGTTCGCCACCCCGCGCCAGTGCCCTCGTTCGCCCGGCGCATCGGTTGGCGCGAAACGAAATTCGCGCAGCAGCACGCGCAGAGTGATGTCCATTTCCATGCTGGCGAATGCCGCGCCGACACAACGGTTGACGCCGCCGCCGAACGGAATCCACGCGCCGGGCTTCGGGGCGCCGACGAATCGGTCCGGGTTAAACGACGCCGCGTCCGGGAAGTTCTCTTCTGATGCATGGACGAGTGGGATACTGAACACCAAGTTGGTGTCCTCCGGAATGACCCAGTCTCCCAATCGGATTCGCGTCTTTGTGCGCCGCACAAAGGCGTCGAGAACCGGCCGGATGCGCTGCACTTCCGAAATCGTGGCCTGCCGTAGTTCAGATCCGCCGGCGTCGACTTCCTCAGTCAGCCGCGCCAGCAGCCGAGGATAGCGCCGCAACCGCTCGACTGCCCAGGCCAGAGATCCGGCGGTTGTCTCGTGACCGGAGACCAGCAACGTCAGCATCTCATCGGCGATGTGCCGATCCGAGATCGGCTCGCCGTCTTCATAACGGGCCCGCAACAGCAGCGCTAGCACATCGCTGCGCTCTTCCAAATCCGGGTCGGCCCGCGCCTCGGCGATAAGCGAGTCGACGATAGCGTCGAAACGGCGCCGGTATCGCAGATACCGCCCCCATGGACTCCACCGCCCCAGGTCACGCCGCAACCTCGGTGGCACCACTAGGACCAGCCCGACAAGCGTGACCATCGGCGGCAACAACTCGCGAAGCTCATCCAGCGAGAGTCCCTTGTCGCCGAACAGTGCACGCGTGAGCGCGTCGATAGTGATGCTCGTCATCGACGGCAGCGTTGCGAACTCGCGGTCCTCCGGCCAGGTCGCGATCTCACGCATCACCTCTTCTTCGATGATGGATTCGTAGCTGCGCATCCGCTTGCCGTGAAATATCGGAAGCACGATCTTGCGGCGCGCGAGGAGTTTGTCGCCGGCAAGGCTGAACGTCGACCCAGGGCCGAATCCGTCGCCCAGGCTGCCGCCTCCCGATGGCGGTCGTTCGATCAGATCGGTGCTCGCGCTCAAAAGTCTCTTTGCCACGACTGGATCGCCGATCACCACCGCATGGCCGACGCCCGGCAGATTCACGCTGATGATGGCGCCGCCGCAGCGCCGGGCCAGAGCGGCATACATTCCATGCTTTGAAGCCAAGAAATTCAGGGCCTGGAAGGGCTTCGGTATCCGCGAACCTGGCGGTAGCCGAACCGGCTCGGTTGTCGCCGTGACCGTTGCCATGTTGTCCCCTCGCCGTGGCCTAGGTGTCGGCACTCACAGTATCGGTAGCCGCCAGCTCTCGTAGGGCAATTCTGCACCCGGAGACATTAGTCCCACCGGGCCGTGTAGACACAAAGGTTATGCGGCCGTTGCCAGACTCAGTCATTCCACCGGGTTTCGAGGCGCCGTTCGACAACGAGCTAGGGCTGGTGTTCACCGAACTCACCCCGGATGGCGCGCGGGCCCAACTCGAGGTACAGCCTAAGTTGCTGCAGCCGATGGGAATCGTGCACGGCGGTGTCTATTGCTCGATGATCGAGAGCATGGCCAGCGTGGCCGCGTGGACCTGGTTCGACGCCAACGGCGGCGGTGCAGTCGTCGGCGTCAATAACAACACCGACTTTCTGCGTGCCATCGGCAGTGGCACCGTCTACGGCACCGCGACGCCGGTGCATCGCGGTCGTCGTCAGCAACTGTGGGTCGTCACCATCACCGACTCCGACGATCGCGTGGTGGCCCGCGGTCAGGTG
>DASZKQ010000392.1:0-12042 GCA_035552835.1 Mycobacterium sp.
GAAATGCAAGCACCGACCCCGATTTGTGCCTTCATTTAGTTGCTTTCGACAGTGTTCTTGACTTCGGGGGGGGGGATTCTTAAGACTGTTTTGAAGAATTGAAGAATAAGTCAAATCATAGACGTAAGCACGTCCCCTCAAACAATCGACAAGTTGTTGTCAGGAGTGTTCGGTATGCCGAGCCAGACTACGACAAATACGCGAGAGCTTTGATCGAGTTTGTCATCGCGCAACAACGCAAGCAGAACCCGGACAGTGTGAAGTGGTACGACGAGCGCTATCCCTATCGAAGCAAGAACGGCGAGATCTAGCGTTCTCGTCCATGCGTATCGCGCATCCGCATTCCGCGCTTCTTCAACGCTCGCCAGACAGTGCCATGGTCTACCCCGAACCTCGCTCCAACCTTGGCCAGTGACATGCCTGACCCATAGAGCTGAATCGCCTCAGTGATCTGGTCGTTGGTCAGACCCTGACGACGGATGGGGATGCCGGCTTCACGGACTAGCCGGATCACACTGCCTTTACTGAGACTGTGCGAAGCAGCGAGAGCCGTTGATGGCTCACCTGCTTCGTAACAAGCGATGATTTCGGACAGAATCTCCGGTTTTAGGCGCTGATCGAGCTTGAAGGGCTGTGACGGTTCCGCTGGCTCGGTTGAGCGATCGGACCGGGGGACAGGTCTTCCATCAGGGGTGATGAGGCCAGCGGTACGCAGAATCTGCAATGTTTTTGACGGCGTGTCAAGGTTCGAGTAACGCTGCATTAACTCCACAGAGAAGCTCCAGCTCAGAAGGCCAAAAGTCCGCTAAGCACTATCTGCGTCAAGGCTCCCGTCAAGATTTGGGGATGTATCCTCCGCCGCATGGCGTCAATTCGGATCCGTAGCCGCAAAGATGGCAGCACCTACACGAGCGTTCTGTATGCATGGGTGGATAATCAACCTTATCCATCAAAATGATGATATGCGTTTCCAGACAATCTAGTTCGCGGTGCCTCGAAGGGGGAGTAGAAGAGGACACTGCGGCGAATCAGTCGGGGTGGCCCCTCCGCGGGTGCTTCGCGGGAGTCGCGTCAAAGACGTGGCGGGTGGGCTGTGCGGTCGGCGGGCTGCCGTTACTGCTCACCAACTTGTTGCGATTGGATCGTCGAACAGCTCGTAGTGGCCGATGGCCTTCCACTGCTCTACCGCCCTGTGCGGTGCGCCGAACCAGCGGACGTGTGGCGCGACCTCGGCTGGTGGACGAGCGCTGTCGGTGAGGTGCCCGGTCGGGATTTCTTCGGGAGTCAGGGGATCGCCGAGGAATGGATTCAGAACGCGCACGCCAAACAGGATCAGGTTGTGGGTTCCCGGTAGCGCGGCCGATGGCACGATCATTGCGACGGGACCGCTGCCTCGAACGGCATCGGCCAATGCCTGCGTAGGGATGTAGTCATCGCCGATGAGCTCGTCGGCCGTCAGCCCATACGTCACGCAGTCATCGAAGTCGACGCGCACCGGGTCGTCCACGTCGACCACCGCCGTCCACAAATTCAACACGACATCGTCCGGGTTGCCTGTGGGACCGAGGTTGTGGCGAAGCATCTCGGCCGCAGGGCCAAGGGGATGAAGACTCAGGTACTGGACGGTATCGCTTCTCGCGCGGTGGAAGCGGCCAGCGCGCGAGCTGGGGAACGCCCACCACGGCGAGTCATACGACGCGTGACGAAAGACGGTTAATTTCATGCGCTCATTGCACGAGCCGCGGTCGCTGCCCCGAGAAGCGTTGGATAGCACAGTGGATCGTCGAGCAGCTCAATCGGCCGCCGGCCCAACACCGGGTGTTCCCGATTGAACCAGGCGACTACGCCCGGACCGGTAAATGAATGCCGCAGCTGATTTACAATCCGCCCCACAATGCGGATGCGCGCGGCGTCGTCAGCTGCCGGCCCAGTCCCGTCAGGAGCCAGCCAGCGCTGAAGCTGACGAACCGAAACCCCGATCAAGTCTGCGAGGGTCTTCTGTGGCGCCGCGAGGGTCTCAGCGGTTTCGCTAAGGACTTCGCGGACTGGAGCATCATCGCTATACGGCTGATCCTCGACAATGTCACGTAACGCATGGCGGAATTGCTCGAGGGCAATGCGCACATCCCGACGTTGCTGCTTGTCGTTGTCATGGCGGAGCGCCTTCTCCGCGCGAAACGCGGCGGCCCAAAGTGTTGTCGTCAGATAGGGGTCGGCCTCGAGACGCAATGGCGTCGCCGCGCCCAGTATCCGTTCAAAACTGTCGACCAGCTGGGTAACCTCGCCGGGAACCCCCTTCGAGCGCCGCAACAGCTTTGTCGCGTCATTAACTCGGCCAAGGAGAGCACCAAGCTCGGACGCCGTCATGATCTCGGTCGTAGACATGTCGCTATGATACGACACGTTTACGCCCAGCGAGCGGTTCGTGTTCGACTTGTGCGCGATTGGGCGCTCGCGCGCGATTTCACAAGTCCTGGAGCGGTACCGGCACGCCGGAGTAGACAATCCGATGGTCGCCCGAATCCGGGATACCGATTTCGAGCCGACGCTGCGGGCCGCCGCCCAACAAGACACCACCGTCGCCGGGGCGCGGGCCTGACCGACGCCGTTGCGGGCCCTGTCGATTGAACCGTTGGGCCGCGATCTGTTTTAAAGGTTCGTCAGTCGACGCAAGCGGTGTGCCATGACCCGCTGTGTCGCTGCCGCATCTGGGGCGACCATTTCGAAGCCGTGGGGCAGCCCCGGGAGCACGTGCAGTTCGGTGGAAACCCCGGCTGCCATCAGCCTGCGCGCATAATCGATGTTCTCGTCGCGCAGGATGTCGAGAACTCCGACATCGATGTACGCATCGGGCAGGTCGGACAGATCGGTGGCGCGGGCTGGCGCCGCGTAGGGCGACACCTTTTCGCCGGCTCGCGCTGACCCGACCAGGGCCCCCCGGGTGGTTTCAATGTCGCGAACGACTGCGCGCTCGGTGATCTCCAAGCACACCGAGGCGCCGTCGATGCCGAACTCGTCGATCGTGTCGGCCACGCTCTCGACAAAACCGTGAGTGACCAGTTGGGCAGGCGACACGTTGAGGCGCAATGTGGCGTTCTGTCCCACGCCGTGCGAACGCCATCGGCTGAATTCCGCACACGCGCTTCGCATTACCCATCGGCCCAATTCCCCGCCGAGGTTGGCAGATTCGGCTACGCCGATGAACGACTCCGGTAGCAGCAAGCCCCAGGTTGGGTGCCGCCAGCGAACGAGCGCCTCGGTCGCCACGATCGCACCGGTCCACAGGTCGACCTCGGGCAGATAATGAAGCAGCAGCGCTTCGCTATCGATTTCGCCGCTGAGGTGGAGTTCGATGTCGTTGCGGAAGAGACGCTGCAGAGACATGTCGTCGTTGGACACCGCCACGTGGTTGCCGCCTGCGCGCTTGGCCGCCAGCGGGCCTGCTAACCGCCAATTCCCTGTTTGCGGATGCTAATTGGGCTAACGATATCGAAGATTTGAATCGGTGAAATTGTCGGCACTTTGGTCGGCACGGCCGGCAGTTAAATAAACGGGTTGATTTAACCCTGGCGCGGGTGTTCACTTAGGCGGTGACCGCAGCCAGAGTCCTGCGCAACGATCGGTCGACGGGGACGCGAGAAGCGATCTTGTCAGCGGCTGAGCGGTTGTTTGCCGAGCGCGGCATGTACGCCGTATCCAATCGACAGATCAGTGAAGCGGCCGGGCAGGGCAACAATGCGGCGACTTGTTACCACTTCGGCACCAGGACCGACTTGCTGCGTGCCATCGAAAGCAAACACCGTGTGCCTATCGAGGAATTGCGGCGACAGATGCTGGTCGGCGCCGGCAACTCGACCAAGCTCCGGGAGTGGGTGGGCACGTTGGTGCACCCGCTCACCGCCCACCTGGCGGCTCTGGGTAACCCGAGCTGGTACGCACGTTTCGCCGCTCAGGCGATGGCCGATCCCAGCTATCGACAGGTGGTTACCGAGGATGCGCTCACATCACCGATGCTCGTTCGCGCGATCGACGGCGTCAACCGCTGTCTGCCCGACTTACCGAAGCGGGTCCGCTTCGAACGGATGGTGATGGCGCGCAATCTGCTGATGCACACCTGCGCCGAGCATGAAGGAGACCTTGCCGAACACGGACCGCGGTCACGGTCCAGCTGGCCGATCGCGGCCGAAGGGCTGATCGACGCGATCGTCGGCCTTTGGCGGGCACCCGTTCACAGGCCCGTTCGCAAGGAGCGCTATGGCTGACATCTCGATTGAAACTATGAGCGAGGTCGCGGCGGAGGTGCCGGATTATCCGATGGCCCGGGCGGCGGGTTGCCCGTTGGCGCCGCCGCCAGAAGCGTTGGCCCTCAATGTTGTGAAACCGCTGAGCAGAGTTCGGATTTGGGACGGCAGCACCCCGTGGTTGATAGCCGGCTACGAAGCGATACGTGGGCTGTTCGCCGATTCTCGTGCCAGTGTCGATGATCGACTGCCGGGCTATCCGCACTGGAACGAAGGCATGTTGGCCACGGTGCACAAACGGCTACGCTCGGTGTTCACCTCAGATGCCGAGGAACACACGAGATTTCGCCGCATGCTGTCCAAGCCCTTCACCTTCAACCGGGTCGAAGGTCTCCGTCCGGCCGTCCAGAAAATCGTCGACGACCAGATCGACGCGTTATTGGTTGGTGCCCAGCCGGCCGATCTCGTCAGCACATTGGCGCTTCCGGTCCCGTCACTGGTGATCAGTCAACTGTTGGGCGTGCCGTACTCCGATGCCGACTTCTTCCAGGAGCAGGCCCATAAGGGGATGGATCGGTACGCCACCGCCGAGGAGTCGGCCAAAGGCGCTGTCGCGCTGGCGAAGTACCTTGCCAACCTGGTTCGCGCCAAAACGGACGACCCGAGCGAAGATTTGGTGTCCGATCTGGCTGAGCGGGTCAACGCCGAGGAACTCAGCGTCCGGGAGGCGGCCCAGTTGGCCACCGGCGTATTGATTGCCGGACACGAAACCACCGCCAACATGATCAGCCTGGCCGTCCTGGCGCTGCTGGAGCACCGTGATCAGTTGGCGCTGTTGCGCGACACCGACGACCACAAAGTAATCGCCACTGCCGTCGAAGAATTGATGCGCTACCTGAGCATCATTCAGACTGGTCAGCGTCGGGTGGCCATCGAAGACATCGAAATCGCCGGCGAGGTGATCCGCGCCGGCGAGGGCATCATCCTCGATGTCCCGCCGGCGAACTGGGACGCTCGTTACTACCCCAACCCCGACCAGCTGGACCTGCGACGACAAGACAATCCGCATGTCGGCTTTGGCTACGGCCGACACCAATGCGTCGGACAGCAGCTGGCCCGGATGGAGTTGCAGATCGTGCTACACACCCTGCTGCGCCGTATCCCCACGCTACGGCTGGCGGTCCCGATGCAGCAGCTGCCGTTCAAACACGATGCGCTGGCCTACGGGCTTTACGAATTACCCGTGACATGGTGAGCGGCAACATCAAAAAGTTCCTGGGTGTTTAAATGACGACTTCTCCGACTGCAGAAACCTTCTTCGTCCCCGAGGAGCCCGACTGGCCGCGGATGCGTCGGGAAACCAGCGCGCGGCTTCGGTCGGCGATGGCCGACAATGGTGTCGATGCGCTGATCCTGCTGATGAACGACAACGTGGTCTATGCCACGGGTGCCAGTTGGCCGGTGCTGGATGCCGGCCTGTCGCACGTCGAACGGCCGGTAGCGATCGTGCTTGCCGCCGACGAGCATCCCCATCTATTCATACCGTTCCGCGAAGGGGCCGCGTCGGAATCGCAAGTGCCGGCGGATCATTTGCATGGTCCGCTGTATCTTGAATTAGAAGAAGGCGTAGAGCATTTCTCGCGGGTGATCGGTGATTTGATCCAGCCGGGCGCCAACATCGCGGTCGATGAGATGACCGGTGCGATGCG
This sequence comes from Mycobacterium sp., assembly GCA_035552835.1. Taxonomy (GTDB): domain Bacteria; phylum Actinomycetota; class Actinomycetes; order Mycobacteriales; family Mycobacteriaceae; genus Mycobacterium. The sequence continues at coordinate 5,951 of DASZKQ010000392.1, forward strand.
CCGGGCCGCGGATCGGCTTTTCCCTGGCGGGCCGCCATCGGATGCCGCGGTGGTGGTGGCAGCGGCCAACCTGGTCAAGACGCCAGACCAGATCGCTTGCCTCCGCAAAGCCACTCGCATCACCGAGCAGGCCATGGTCGATGTGCAAAAGCAGTTGGCGCCGGGCGTGCGGCAGACCGATCTGTCAGCCAAGCTGGTGCGCAGGGCATTCGAACTGGGCGCGACGGCCAACATGCTCGAGGCGATCTGGCAGGTGATGCCGCCGTCGCGTGCCGAGGGGGTGTGGACAACACACCGCGATCTTGCGCTGCCGCTGCTGACCGCGGAACGCGAACTCGCCAACGGTGACGTGCTGTGGACCGATGTCAGCATCAGCTACGCCGGGTACTGCTCGGATTTCGGTCGAACCTGGGTGGTCGGCGACAAGCCGTCAGCGCGCCAGCAGCAGCAATTCGACAACTGGCGCCATATCCTCGACGTGGTGCTGAATGTGACCAAAGCCGGTGCCACGTCAGGTGATCTCGCCCGGGCAGCGATCGCCGCCAACGGCGGCAGCAAGCCGTGGCTCCCGCACCTCTATCTCGGACACGGCATCGGCACCTACCCCGCCGAACCGCCGATGATCGGAACCGATCTTGGCGAGGAATACGACGACAACTTCGTGTTTCCGGTCGGCATGGTGTTGGTCCTGGAGCCGGTGGTGTGGCAGGACGGCACCGGCGGCTACCGCAGTGAGGAGCTCGTGGTGATCACCGAAGACGGCTTCATGCCGATTACCGACTACCCCTACACGCCTTATGGCCACTGAGATTTCGCCGGACGGGCGAGCGTTACGGCTGGGTCGTCGTCAACGGGCGCTGGCGCAGATGGAAGCTCACGATATCGACATCCTGGTGCTCGGACGACAGGCCAATGTCCGTTATGCCACCGGGGCGCCGCAATTATGGATTGCCGGGACGCGGCCATTCGGTCCGGTCTGCGTGGTTGTGCGTGCCACCGGCGAGATCTTTCTGAACAGCACGGTTGACGAGGGAATCCCCGAGGAGATCGGCCGTGACCGGCTCTACGGTCTGGCCTGGAACCCGATGACGCTTATCACGGTGCTGAAGAACATCGATGGCGCCTCGCAGGCCCGGCGGGTCGGAACCGACGCGCTGTCACCGACTTTCGCCAAGCTGCTACCGATGGCGTTTCCGAATGCCGAACTCGTCGACGGTGAAGTGGTGATGCGGACAGCGCGGCGGATCAAGACGCCCGACGAAGTGGCGGCGATGGACACGGCGCTGCGTGTCGCCGAAGCGGGAGTCGCCGCTGCCGTGGCGGAGTTGCGGCCCGGGCTTTCTGAGCAGGCGTTAGCGGGTGCGGTACTGGAGGCGATGGCCGCGGGTGGGGTGAGCACGCCGGCTACCCAGGACGCCGCATGGGTGACCTCGCGGGAACACCCCTGGCGACGGGCAACCGGCGACGGCCAGGTGGCCTCCGGTGACCTGGTCGCGTTCGCCGCCGGCGCCTTGGCCGACGGATACGTCGGGGAGGTGAGCCGGACTTGGCCGGCAGGTGATGGTGACAACGGGTCGACCCGCAAGCTCTATCAGCGCTCGAACGAATTGTGGGAGAGGCTGATTGCCGTCTGTCGCCCCGGCGCGCCGGCCAGTGATCTGCTCGCGGCCTACGACCTGGCCGGCGAGCCGCTACCGCCGATGGCCGTCGCGCACGGACTGGGGTTGGGCTTCGATCCGCCGGTGATCTCGCGGCAGCTTCCGGTCACCGCCGAACGCGAACATCTGGATCCGGGGATGGTGTTGGCGCTTACCGGCTACGTGTGGCAGGAAGGCGTCGGCGCGGTTCTTCACCGCGACACGGTCGTCATCACCGACAGCGGGCCCGAGTTGCTCACCGCCAGCCCGTCGTGGCTGCATTCATTCGGCTGAAGGCTCACCACGCATGCTTTTTCGATCACCAGGTCTGTTCGGCGGCGCGAACCAACATATGGTTGACGGCTACTCTGCGATCGCGGGTGACCATGTACAGCACGGCATCGGCGATGTCTTCCGGCGCCAACTTAACCATGTCGGCAGTCTGACGATTGAATGCTTCCCGCGATTCCGGGGAAAGGTGATGACTGATTTCGGTGTCGACCGTGCCCGGCCCCACCACGCCGACCCGAACTCGCTTGCCGAGCAGCTCTTGTCGGATGCCCTCGCTGAACGCATTTACCCCGAATTTGGTCAGCGAGTAAACGGCGGTGTTCGGCCGTGCGACCCAGCCGGCGGTCGAACTGATGGTGACCAGATCGGCGACACCGCGGGGTGAGTCCGCGGCCGCATCGATGAGGTGGGGGACCGCGGCCCGGGTGACGTATAAGACGCCCTGCACATTGACCCGCACCAGATCGTCCCAATCCTGCAGTGGCGCTTCGGCGGCGGGCGCCATCCGCATCAGCCCGGCATTGTTCACCACAGTATCGAGGCGTCCCAGCTCGCCGACGATCCGCTGTACCGCCGCGGCTACCTGTTCGGCGTTGGTGACGTCAGCGGGCATCGCCAACGCAGTGCCGCCTGCCGATTCGATATCGGCCTTGATTTCGTCGAGCCGATCAGCGCGGCGGGCGACAAGGGCGACCGCGGCGCCCTGGGCGGCCAGCGCCCGTGCCGTCGCGGCGCCGATGCCGCTGCTGGCGCCGGTTACCAGCGCCGCTGTGCCGGCCAATATTCCGGTCATGTCCGCTCCGTCGCATGGGTATTGAGTATTTCGTGCAGAACGTAGTCGTTGTGCTCGCCGAGGTTGGGTGCGCCGCGCGCGATCTGCGCCGGAGCAGCCGTCATTCGCCACGGCGCAGCCACGATCGGCCGTTGCCCTTCGCGATGATCGCTGACGAAGCGATAAAGCTCGCGGTCCCAGAGCAACTGGTCGCTGATCACGTCCAGGGATGTAGCGCTTTTGCTCGACGGCACACCGGCTGACCTGAGCCGCTGCGCCAGCTGTTCGGCGTCGTAGCTGGTGGTGAGGCGGGCAAGGTCTTGGTCGAGCGCATCGGTGTTTTTGAGTCGGTCCGGCATGCTGGCATAGCGCGGGTCGTCGGCCAGGACGGCGGCGCCCAAGACGTTGCACAGTGCGCGCCATTGGGTATCGTTGGCCACTGCAACGCTGACCCAGTCGCCGCCCGCACAGGCATAGCAGTTGTGCGGGGACATATCCGGATGGCGGTTACCTTCCGGGACGATTTGCTTTCCGGTCAAATCCTGTTCGAGCAGACAATCGCCGATCATCGAAGAAAGAGTCTCCACCGCCGACACGTCGACGAATTGGCCTTCGCCGCTCAGATCGCGATGCAGCAATGCCGCGACGGCGGCCAACGCCGCGGCCGCGCCAACGGTGGAATCTCCGTAGCGCATGCTGGTGCCGAGCGGCGGTCCGCCTGGATAGCCCACCAGGGAAGCGAGTCCGGCCAACGCGGCGAAGCACGGCGCGTAACCGGTCTGATAGCCCAGCGGTCCGTCGTTGCCCCACATCTTGATTGACACCGAGATGATGTCCGATTTAACAGACTTCAGCTGCTGGTAGCCAAGTCCCAGGCGCTCCATCGCCCCCGGCCGGAGGTTGTTGATGACGATGTCGCTGTGGGCGATCAGGTCGCGAAGCCGATCGGTGCCCGCGGCTGATTTGAGATCCAATTCCACGCTGAGCACTTCGGGATTGATGGACAGAAAGTACGGCGCGTGGTTGATGTCGGTCCCGCCGTAAGCGCGCATTTCGTCGGGATTCAGGGAGTTTTCCACCTTGATCACTTCGGCGCCCAGGAACGCAAGGAGCTTGCCGGCGTATGGTCCGGCCCACACTTTGGTGAGCTCGACGACCCGAACTCCTTGTAACGGTCCACCTCGTGCCGGTTTCGGCGGTTTGAGTTGTGCCGAGGCCACCGTCAGCGCCGGGCGTCGCGTCTCGATATCGCCCATAACTTCGCCGGTGTGCTGGCCCAGGCTGGGCGCGGCAGTGGTGATGCGCGCCGGTGATGCAGTCATCAGGTAGGGAACTGTCGGATACGCCGCGGTGCCCAGCACCGGATGGGTGACGTGCTGGAAAAAGCCGCGATGACGGTACTGAGGCGAGTTCTTCAGGTCGGCAGCGCTTTTGACGGGCACCAGGGGGACTCCCAACCGCTGGGCTTCGTCGGCTGCCACGTCTTTGTGCGAGTCCGCGACCCACTTCGCGAACCCGTTCCGAAATGTCGCCACCTTCTCCGGCGTCACCGAGAACTCGAGCCAGTCGTCTTCAAATGCGTCGAGCCATTCCGGGTGGCCCATCAGCTTTTTGAGGCCCGCCCAGTGATTGCGGCTGGTCATGTAGAGGTAGACGAATCCATCTGCGCAGGCGAAAAATGAGGCCGGGCCCTGCTGATCGTAATCGTCGCGGGTGTTTTGCGGTGCGATCTCCCCGGTGATGAACCTGCCCAGCATGCAGTCGGCGCGCGACGCCAGGACGGCTTGCTGCGACACGTCGATGAATTGGCCGCGCCCAGTGTGCAGCTGCCAGAACAGCGATGCAGCTACACACAGTGCCGCGTCGAGCCCGGCCTCGTAGTCGGCGAGGAAACGGCCGGGCCCCTTCAACGGCGGCTTGGCAGGGTCGGCGTGGCTGGGTGTGTGGTAGCCCCATCCGCTGCTGTTGAATACGTTGATGCTCTTGGCGTTCTCGAATTCCGCCGGGGCCTGGGCGCCATATGGGGTGATGGAACAGAACACCACGGCGGGGTGCCGGCGCGGAATATCGGGCGCCGACAAGCCAACCGATTCGGACCAAGACGGCGCGTGATCGTCGACGACCGCATCGGCCGTGGCGATGATCCGGTGCAGCTTCTCGATCTCATCGGCTGAGCTGACGTCGAGCACGACCGAACGCTTATTGGTGTTCAGGTAGGCGAACAGTGCGCTGCGTTCGGGCCCGCCGCGATCACCGATGATCGGGGCCATCGCCCGAGTCGGGCTGCCGCAGGGTGGACATTCGATCTTGATCACCTCGGCGCCGAAGTCCGCGAGTAATTTCCCGCAGTATTCTCCGGCGACCGATTCGGCCAGCTCGATGATCCTGATACCAGTCAGTGCCGACATGCACTCCTCGAAACGTCAGGGCTTGTTGCGTCCCGAGCGGCTGAGCCGCCACTCCGGCGGGAAGTTCAGGTCGTTGTCCTTGACGACGTTGTTCAGGCCCTTTTCGAAAGTGCCCTCGGTGAGGTCGACCTCTTGCGCGTCGTTTTGGATCATCGGCAGCATGCCCTCGACCATCCCGGTGAGCAGGCTGCCGAAGTACTCGCCCTTGTGCTGCTTGTAGAGCTCCAGGAACGTCTTCTGCACCGCGACGGTGTCGGTCGGGCGCGACTTCGAGCATGCCAGCGCGTATTTCAGCGTTTCGTCCTCCAGCTTGTCGCGGGGCACGACGCTGTTGATGAAACCGCACTCGTACATTTCTTTCGCGCTGAACGGACGCCCGGTGAACAGCATTTCGGAGAACTTCCGCAGGCCCATCGTCTCGGCCCACCACCACAGGCGTGGTCCCCAGCCGACGTAACGGAAGGCCGGATGCCCGAAAAGCGCGTCGTCAGAAGAGATCACCAGATCGGCGTCGCCGGCCTGGTAGAAGTGCCACCCGTAGCAATAGCCCTTGGCCTCGATGATGCTGATCTTGCGAAGCTCCTGAAGCGGGCGGTTTCCGGCGCGCGCCTTGGCATAGAAGTCGGTGACGGTGGACAGATAGCGGTATGAGCCGCCCGGCGGGTACGTGACGTCGTCGTCGTTGATGGCGAGTTCATGCAGCAGCGGCAGGCCCGGGTTCTCCAGCATCGGACGCTGCTCGGGCAAGTCCCCGCCGCTGCCGAAGTCTTGCCCCTCGCCACGGATCACCACGACCTTGACGTCGTCGTCGACGTTGCACTTGTGGATCATGTCCGCGTAGTTCTGCCGCATGCCCAGGGTGGTGGAGTTCTGCGCCTGAGGACGATCGAAGGTGATGTAGGCGATCCTGTTCTTCCTGTCCTTCTCGAACCTGATGTACTGCTCGGCTTCCTTCTTCAGTTTTTCGTAGTCGTACTCGGGCAT
>DASZKQ010000393.1:0-5450 GCA_035552835.1 Mycobacterium sp.
CAAGGAGCGGGTATTCAGCTTCCGCGACGAATTCGGTCAGTGGGACCCGAAGGCCCAGCGGCCCGAGTTATGGAACATCTACAACGGCCGACACCACAAGGGTGAGCACATCCGGGTGTTCCCGCTGTCCAACTGGACCGAGTTCGACATCTGGTCCTACGTCGGCGCCGAGAAGATCAAGTTGCCGCCGATCTACTACGCGCACCGCCGCAAGGTGTTCGAGCGGGACGGAATGCTGCTGGCAGTTCACCGTCATATGCAGCCCCGCGCCCACGAGAAGGTGTTCGAGACGACCGTGCGATTCCGCACCGTGGGCGACGTCACGTGTACCGGTTGCGTCGAATCGTCCGCGGCCACCGTCGCGGAGGTCGTCGCCGAGACGGCGGTGTCACGGTTGACCGAACGCGGGGCCACCAGAGCAGACGACCGGATCTCCGAGGCCGGGATGGAAGACCGCAAGAGGCAGGGGTACTTCTGATGGCAACACTGCTGCGTATCGCAACAGCCGGCTCCGTCGACGACGGCAAGTCCACGCTCATCGGGCGGCTGCTGTATGACTCCAAGGCCGTGATGGAAGACCAGTGGGCCTCGGTAGAAGCGACCTCAAAGGAACGCGGCCACGACTACACTGACCTGGCACTGGTCACCGACGGGCTGCGCGCCGAACGCGAACAAGGCATCACGATCGATGTCGCCTACCGCTACTTCGCTACTCCCAAGCGCAAATTCATCATCGCCGACACCCCGGGCCACATCCAGTACACCCGCAACATGGTGACCGGGGCATCCACTGCGCAGCTGGCCATCGTGCTCGTCGACGCCCGCCACGGTCTGCTCGAGCAGTCCCGTCGGCACACATTCCTGGCGTCGCTGCTGGGCATCGAGCACATTGTGCTCGCGGTGAACAAGATGGACCTGATCGATTGGGACAAAAAGACTTTCGAGGCCATTCGTGATGACTTCCACGCCTTCGCCACCCGCCTCGACGTGCACGACGTGCTCGCCATCCCGATGTCAGCGCTGCACGGCGACAACGTGGTTACCAAGTCGGACCGCACCCCCTGGTACGACGGGCCGGCGCTGCTGTCGCACCTCGAGGAGGTCTTCATCGCCGGTGACCGCAACCTGGTCGACGTCCGATTCCCGGTCCAGTACGTCATCCGGCCGCAGACCCGCGACCATCAAGACCACCGCAGCTACGCCGGCACTGTGGCCAGCGGTGTGATGCGTCCTGGTGACGATGTGGTGGTGCTGCCGACGGGCAAGCCCAGCCGGATCATCGCGATCGATGGGCCGACCGGGCCGGTGGCAGAAGCGTTTCCACCGATGGCTGTTTCGGTCAGCCTGGCTGACGACATTGACATCTCGCGCGGGGACATGATCGCCCGGCCCAGCAATCAGCCGAGGGTCGCCCAGGAATTTGATGCGACCGTGTGCTGGATGGCGGATAGCGCGGCGCTGGAACCCGGTCGTGACTATCTCATCAAGCACACCACGCGGACTACGCGGGTACGGATCACCGAGCTCGACTACCGGCTCGATGTCAACACGCTTCGCCGCGACACGTCCGCGGAGGCGTTGCAGCTCAACGAGCTTGGCCGCGTTTCGCTGCGCACGCAGGTGCCGTTACTGCTCGACGAATACACCCGCAACCCGAGCACCGGGTCGTTCATTCTGATCGATCCCGAGACCAACGGGACGGTGGCCGCGGGCATGGTGTTGCGTGAGATCTCGGCACGCTCGTCGAGCCCGAACACGGTGCGGCACAAGTCGCTGGTGACCGCCGAGGACCGGATGTCGCGGGGCCGCACCTTGTGGTTCACCGGACTATCGGGTTCCGGCAAGTCGTCGGTGGCGATGGTGGTCGAGCAGAAGCTGCTCGAAAAAGGTATCCCCGCTTATGTTCTCGACGGCGACAACTTGCGCCAGGGTTTAAATGCCGATTTGGGCTTTTCCATGGCCGACCGTGCAGAGAACCTGCGTCGACTGGCGCATGTGGCGGCGCTGATCGCCGATTCCGGGCACACCGTGCTGGTACCGGCGATCAGCCCACTGGCCGAGCATCGCGACCTGGCCCGTCGGGTGCATGCCGACGCCGGGCTCAACTTTCTCGAGGTGTTCTGCGACACCCCGCTCGAAGATTGCGAGCGCCGAGACCCCAAGGGGCTCTATGCCAAGGCGCGTGCGGGCGAGATCACGCATTTCACCGGTATCGACAGCCCGTACCAGCGGCCGAAGAATCCCGACCTGCGGCTTACGCCGGACCGCAGCTGCGACGAGCTGGCGCAGCAAGTCATCGACGTGATCGAGTCGCGAAGTTGAGCGACCACAGCGACCACGATGTGGCGGCGCGACTTGCCACCGAAGCTGGCCGGCTGCTGCTCGCGGTGCGCGACGAGCTGGCCGATGCCACGCAAGCCGAGCGAAAAGCGGCGGGGGACAAGCGGTCCCACGATTATCTGATGGATGCGCTGGCACGCGAACGCCCCGGCGATGCGGTGCTCTCTGAAGAAGGCGCCGACGACCCGGTGCGGTTGCGTTCCGAGCGAGTGTGGATCGTCGACCCGTTGGACGGCACCCGGGAGTTCTCCGAACTCGACCGTAAAGACTGGGCCGTGCATGTGGCGCTGTGGCAATCCGGTGATCTGGTCGCCGGCGCGGTTGCGCTGCCCGCACAGGGTGTCACGTTGGCCACACCCGATCCCGCGCCGCCGCCGGCGCACGCGGGATCGCCCCGGATCGTGGTCTCGCGAACCCGTCCGCCGGCGATCGCGGTGCAGGTCCGCGACCAGCTGAACGGCACGCTGGTCGAGATGGGATCGGCCGGCGCGAAGGTCGCTGCGGTGGTGCAGGGTCTGGCCGACGTGTACGTGCACGGCGGTGGACAGTACGAGTGGGATTCTGCGGCGCCGGTCGCGGTAGCTCGCGCGGCCGGTTTGCACACCTCGCGTCTGGATGGTTCGCCGCTGGAGTACAACCGACCCGATCCGCTGCTGCCGGATCTGGTGGTGTGCCGACCCGAATTCGCCGACGCCGTGCTGCGGGTGACCAGGCCACCCCGGCCCTTAACCTGAAGACTGCCCGACTCGCCCCCTCGCCGCGACGCGGCTGGGGGTGCCCCCACCTCGGGCCGCTCCCGGCCCGCATCGTCGTCGGGCGGTGATGGGAGGATCGTGTCCATGCGCATGTCGGCCAAGGCGGAGTATGCGGTGCGGGCAATGGTCCAGCTCGCCAGCGTCGACGGCGGCGTGCGGGTCAAGACGGAAGATCTGGCGCAAGCCCAGGGCATCCCGCCGCAGTTCCTCGTCGACATCTTGTCCGACCTGCGCACCGATCGCCTGGTGCGCAGCCACCGCGGTCGCGACGGTGGATATGAATTGGCTCGCCCCGGTAGCGAAATCAGCATCGCCGACGTGTTGCGCTCCATTGACGGCCCGCTGGCCAGCGTCCGCGACGTCGGTCTGGGCGATCTGCCGTATTCCGGGCCGACCGTAGCGCTGACCGACGTCTGGCGGGCGCTGCGCGCCAGCATGCGGTCGGTACTGGAGCAAACGACGCTGGCCGACGTCGCGACGGGTGCCCTGCCGAACCACGTCGGTCGGCTGGCCGACGACTATCGCGACCAGGAAAGCAGGCGCCACGGCCCTCGCAATGTCGGCTAGGCCGGCGACGACTCGGGCCATGCAGCGGCCCGAGGAGGAGCCGGCCAATCGGGTGTAGCGCTAGCCGCCTGAGCCGTAGGGCCGGGTGAGGATTTCCAGGAAATGGCCGCCGGGGTCGCGGAAATAGACCCCGCGGCCACCGTCTCTGGTGTTGATCTCGCCCGGTCGATGACCGCCCGGGTCGGCCCAGTGCTGCAGCCCGCGGGATTGGATCTTGCCGTAGATCGCGTCGAAGTCGTCCTCCGAGACCAAGAAGGCGTAATGCTGCGGTCGGATCTCCTCGCCGTCGGGCACATCGGCATAGTCGAGGTTCGCGCCGTGCTCGATCGTGACGGTCATGAAGTGGCCGAACGGCACCGGACTCGGCAACCCGAACAGCTCGGTGAAAAATTCCGCGGACTCCCGCTTATCGCGGGCGGCGACGATGGTGTGGTTGAACTCGATAGGCATTGTGCTTGCCAGTCAACCACTCCGGGTAGCGCGTCACAATGCCGCAAAGCGCTACTTTGGCGCGGTCAGCTCCAAGGCGATGTTGTCCGGGTCGCGGAACTCCAGGATGTACGACGGCCCGATGTCCTTGACCGGCTCGTGGTCGATGCCCAGATCGTCGAGATGCACTGCTGCGGCGTCTAATTCGGCCTTATCGGCCGACCTGAACGCGATGTGGTCCAGCCCGCAGCGGTCCTCGTGGAAGCGATCGGTGGCGACCGGTCGCAGCGCGATCAGCGCGCCGCCCATGTCGTAGATGACCCCGCCGAACAAGAACGCGAGCTGGTTGCGGGTCGCTTCGTCGGCGTTGTCCGGGATCTCGATCAGAACGGGCCACCCGAAGACGCTCTCGTAGAACTGTCGGGAACGCTCGATGTCGCTGACGGTGAGCCGTACATGCGCGATGGAATTGGCGGTGATGCCCATCCCAGACATGGTGCCACTCCGCAGCCTGCGAGCATCCACCGGTCTGCATGCCAGAATCGCGGTCGTGCAGATATCGATGACGATGCCGGTCATGGAGCCGGACTTGGATGCGGCGGTGCTGCGGGCCTGGGCGCGTGCGATCGATGACGGCCCGTTCGCGTCGTTGTGTTGGGGCGAGCGCATGGCGTTCGACAACCCGGAAACGTTGACGCTGATGGGCGCGTTGGCCGCGTGGACCGATCGGGTGAGGTTGGTGACGACGGTGATCGTGCCTCAGCTGCACGACCCGGTGATGTTGGCCAAGGCGCTGGCGACCGGGGACATGCTGTGTGGCGGGCGGCTGACCGGGGGCATCGGCGTGGGCGGCCGAATCGAGGACTATCAGGCCGTCGGCGCGGACCCAACGACGCAGACCATGCGTGGCATGGCCGAGCGGGTGGCGGTCATGAAGCGAGTGTGGGCGGGCGAGAAGACCACCGAGTCGGTGCTGCCGGTCGGGCCGGCGCCGGTCCAAGCGGGTGGGCCGCCGCTGCTGATCGGAACCATTGGGCCGAAGACGCTGCGCAGCGCTGCGGCCTGGGCCGACGGCCTTGCCGGAACCACGTTGGACCTTGACGTGGCTAAACAGAACGAGCTGTTCGACGTGGCGCGCACCGCCTGGGCCGAAGCCGGCAAGCCCAAACCCCACCTGATCACATCGTTCTGGTTCGCGCTCGGTGCGGTCGACCAAGCCCGGTCACAGGTGCACCGGCATCTGCGGCGCTACATGAACTGGATACCGGCCGAGTACATCGACGCGATGGCACCGACCACCGGGTTCGCCGGCAGCGACGAGGAACTGGTCGCGGTGTTGCGCAAATTCGAAGAGGTCGG
>DASZKQ010000394.1:0-23028 GCA_035552835.1 Mycobacterium sp.
AACCGCTGCTGTGGATCCATGGCTTCAGCCTCACGCGGGGAAATCCCGAAGAAATCAGCATCAAAGCCGGCCACATCAGGCAGGAAACCACCCCACTTCGACGACATCCGGCCGGACGCAAACTGATCCGGATCATAGAACTCATCGGCATCCCAACGATCCGACGGGATTTCGCTGATCCCATCCCCGCCGTTAGCCAAGAAACTCCAATAACCCTCCGGGCCGACCACACCACCAGGAAAATGACACCCAATCCCCACCACCGCCACCGGCTCGGCGGCGGCGATCCGCGACGCCTTATCAAACTGCTGCATCAGCGCGTCCCGCTTATCACCGGGCATCGCCGAAACCCTGTCGAAAATCGTTCCCATCAAAAAATACCGCTCTCACTGCCCGCCGAAGCCGACTCCACCTGATCGAACAACTCATCCAACACACCGCCCGCCGAATCGAGCGTCAGACCAGCGGTATCCTCCTGCGGCACTTCTTGGGGCGCAACCAGTTGCACCAAATACGCCGCCAACGACGAGATGGCCGGGTGATCCCACAACATCGTCGCCGACACTTCGAAGCCAAATACCCGCTCGGCCTCTCGTAGGACCGCCATCGCCATCATCGAATCCAGTCCCAACTCGGGGAACGCCCGATCCACGTCCACCGCGGATGCCGACATCCCGAGCTCATGCGCGATGATCGCTTGCAGCCTGCTCTCGAGTTCGCTGAATATGTTCTCGGCAGAAGTCTGGGACCATGCAACGGTCGCCGATTCGTCCCCTGAGTCCGTTGCTGCGTATCGAAGTGAGCGGATGTCGACGCACGTACTGCCGTCGAGTGTCTTGACGACAATGTCGACGACGAGCTCGTCGTCGTTGCCGCCGCGTCGACGTACCGCGATGGCACAGTGGGAATCGGCGAGTCCGGTGTGCCACCGGACGCTTTCGGCGGCGACCGGCAGCATCAACCGCGGGTCAGATCCGTTTATAAGGCGCGCTACGTGAACGGCGGCGTCCAGCAGCGCGACCGTCGACGCTTCCGGCAAATCGATATCGGCGTGAACCGCGTCCGGCATCGTCCGGCACGAATCGATCGACCATGCAAAAGGCTGGCCCTCGGTACCCCAAGCCGGCTGCGGTTCGGCACCCGATGACACGTCGCAGCCGGGCATTTCCTGATCACAGCTGTTGGCCGTGTCGTCCGGTTCGTTTTGCAGTATGTGCGAGATCCGGGCGCTGGCGTGCTCGATCCAGCGGTCCGCGGGGGTATCCGCCGCTGAACCTGATGACACCGTGACAGATTCGCCGTCAGCGACCACCTGGATTACCCGCGGCCGATCGACGACGATCGGGTGCTCGAATCGAACGTCAGACAGTGCCGGTGCTTCGCATTCGGACGCCGCGGTCGAAAGTGTCTGTAACAGAACAGATACCGGGACCACTTCCACACCCTGAACGCGATAAGAGCCCGGGTATGGCTTGGATTCTGGGTTTAGCCATGCCTGCCAGAGATGTACCGGCGGTGTGGTGGCGATTGTGACGCGCTTGCCGAGCAGGGCGCCGGATCGGGGCGCAGACACCGCAGCCTCCAACCGTTCCTTGATGGTGATCCAGTGTGGTGCAGCGAGCCAGGCGGAGATGTCGGTGTCGTCGGGTTGCAGATCCTTTATGCGCACCGGTGTTTCCGGCGAGCTTATCCAGTGGCGGGTGTGATGCCAGGGCGTGGTCGGTATGTCCGGATGCGGCTCGGGGGGGTGATCGGTCTTGGGCGGCTGGACAGTGTGAGTGGCGTTGAGGTTGGTGTGGAAGGTGAGGGTGTCGTGGGTGTCCCGCTGCAGGGTCCCGATGCTGTGGTGATGGACCTCGCCCAGCGTGTCGCTGATCGCGTAGGTCAGCACCGGATGAGGACTGACTTCCACGAAGGTGCCGTGGTCGGCGCCGGCGGTGGCGATGGCATGACTGAATCGTACCGGGTTTCGCAAATTGGCCGCCCAATGGTCGGCGTCGAAAACCATTGCGCCGCTTGCGTCATGGTCATGGGTGGTGGTGATGATCGGAATGGTCGGGCGGCGGGGCCTCAAGTCAGCGAGCGCGGTGCGTAGCTCGGGCAGCACCGGATCAATGATCGGATGGTGCGACGCGACGTCCACCTCGATGCGCCGCGCCAACAGGCCTTGCGCATCCACCTCGGCGATCACCGCGTCGACCTGGTCGGGCGCCCCGGCGATCACCGACTCACGCGGTGAGGCATACACCGCCACCGTGACCCCCGGGTAGTCGGCAAGCAACCCCTCGGCGCTATCCGGATCCAGTTCAAGCAGCGCCATCGCGCCCTGCCCCGACAACGGCGACATCAGCCGCGAGCGGGTGGCGATCACCCGCAACCCCTCGGCCGGGCTCAACGCCCCGGCCACCACCGCCGCGGTCACCTCGCCCATCGAATGGCCGATGACTGCGTCGGGTTCCACCCCGTAGCAGCGCCAGAGTTTGGTCAGCAACAACTGCATCGCCACCAGCACCGGTTGGATCCGATCGAGCCCGACCACCGGCTCGCCGGCGGCCAGCACCTGCTGCAGCGAAAACCCGGCCTGCTCAACAAAGACCGGCTCCAACTCGGCCACCGCCGCAGCGAATACCGGCTCATCGGCCAACAACTGCCGGCCCATGCCAGCCCATTGCGAGCCCTGTCCGGAATAGACAAACACCGTCCCCGGCCGGCACTCGCCCCGATGCGCCACCACCACCCCATCGGCACACCGGCCCGCGGCCAGTGCGCCCAACCCGGCCACCGCCTGCTCACGATCGAGGGCAGCCACCGTGGCGAACTTCGCGTGCCGGGCCCGGTGATGATTCACCGTATGCGCCACCTCGGCCAGCACCACCGATGCCCCAGCCCCGTCCATCCACTGCGCCAGCATCCCCGCCGTCGCCGCGATCCGCTCGGCCGTCTTGCCCGAGACCACAAGCGTCGTCACCGCCCCGGCCGACCCCGGCACCGTAGCCGCAACCGGAACCGGATCTGGCCTCTGCTCCAACACCACATGCGCGTTAGTGCCGCCGAAACCAAACGATGACACCCCGGCCCGTCGCAGCGCCGCCGTCTCCGGCCAACCAGTGGACCTGTCAACAACTTTCAGGCCCAGATTCTCAAACGGGATGTGCGGATTGGGAGTTTCAAAGTTCAGATTCGCCGGGATGTGCCCGCGCTGCACCGCCAGCACCGCCTTGATGAAACCCGCGATCCCGGCCGCGGCGTCTAGATGTCCGAGACTGGGCTTGACGGAGCCGATCAGCAGCGGCGCGTTCCGGGGGCGGACGCGGCCCAGCGCCCTTCCCAACGCGCGGGCCTCGATGGGATCGCCGAGCAACGTCCCGGTCGCATTGGCCTCGACATAGTCAACGTGGCGTGGCTCGATGCCGGCGTTGGCGTAGGCGGCGCGCAGCACGGCCATCTGCGCCGCCGGATTGGGCGCCATCAGCCCGTTGGACCGGCCATCCTGATTGACCGCCGAACCACGCACCACCGCCCACACCGGATCACCGTCCCGCACTGCATCACTGAGCCGCTTGAGCACCACGACCCCACAACCCTCACCACGAACGAAACCGTCGGCGCTCGCGTCGAATACGTGACACTGACCTGTCGGCGACATCGCCTCCGCCTGATCGAAACTGCGGGTGATGACTGGCGATAGCAGCAGGTTAACCCCGCCCGCGATGGCGAGATTGGACTCCCCCGCCCGCAAGCTCTGGCAGGCCAGATGCACCGCCACCAAGGACGACGAACAGGCCGTGTCGACCGTCACCGACGGTCCCCGCAGATCGAAGTAGTAGGAAACACGGTTGGCGATAATGCTCAGCGCACCGCCGGTACCCGACCAGGCATCCACTTGGCTCAGATCGGCCGACGCCAGATACCCGTATTCGCCCGCGCACGCGCCCGCGAAAACCCCGGTCTGCGTTTGGCGCAACGAATCGGCGGGTGTGCCCGCGTGCTCCAGCGCCTCATGCGTCACTTCCAGCAGCAGACGCTGCTGAGGATCCATCTTGGTGGCTTCCCTCGGGGAGATCTCGAAGAATTCCGCGTCGAAGGCGTCGACGTCGGCCAAAAAAGAGCCCCAACGCGTGGTCCCCGACAGTGCGGCCGCCGCCTCGGCTGAGCCGTCACCAAACCCCGCCCACCGATCCGGCGGCACCTCCCCCACCGCGGACCGACCGTCACACAAAAACCGCCAAAACGCTTCCGGCCCAACAATACCGCCGGGGAAACGGCATCCCAAACCGATCACGGCGACCGGTTCGTCAACCCACCTTCGGTCTTCCGAATCCGAGGTGACGGCCTGGCTCTCCGATTCAGGCGTTGTGAGATATTCAACAAGAGAGTTGATCGTCGGGTGCTGCCAAAACTCGACCGGCGACACTGCGCGACCCACGAATTCGGCGAGTTCGCCGGACAATACCACCGCTTTACGAGACCCGATCCCCAGATCCCAGAACGATGTATCCAGGTCAATGTCGCCTGCGTCGCACCCGATGTACGTGATGAGATAATCGGCCAGCCAGCGCCGCAACTCAGCTTCGGAGGGAGTCGCCGTCATTGCGCTGATTCCACACTGTCGAACAACGCGTCGAGCACAGGGCTCGACGACGAGGGCGGCAGTCCATTTTCGTCACCTGCCGAATCTTCCTGTTGTGATAGCCTTTTGACGAGGTACGCAGTCAATGAAGCAATTGTCGGGTGATTCCAGAGCATGGTCGCTGACAACTCGATACCGGCGAGCTGCTCAACCTCGCGTCGAATCGACATCGCCATCACCGAGTTGAGGCCCAACTCCGCGAACGGCCGGTCTGATTCGAGTTCGGTATCCGGCAGGCGAAGTTCACGGGCGAGGACTATTCGCAGCCCGGTATCGAGTTCGCGCTGTAGGTCTTCGGTGGACAACTCAGACCATGCCCGCAGCGACGTCGACGCGTGGCGGTCGTTGGATTCGACCGACGAGATGGGAGCAATCACCGCTTGCGCGATGTCGTAGCAGTCCACGTACTCCCATGCGGCGAAGGCCTCTTCCGCGCTTACCGGTCGCGAACCGTGCCGCTCGAGCTCTTGGACGGTGACCGCTGCATCGATGCCGAACCCGAGTCCATGCCAGGCTACCCAGTCCAGGCTAACGGTATGGCAGCCTTGCCGGTGACGCATCCGCGCCAGGCAGTCAAGGTATGCATTGGCCGCCGCATAGGCGGCCTGCCCTGGAACGCCGAACATCGTTCCGGCCGAGGCGGTAAGGAAGAAGAAGTCGAGGTGGTCCGGCGGGAAAGCTAAGTGCAATGCCTGCGCCCCTGCGACTTTCGGCCACATGACCCGCCGGAGCCCGGCGGCCGTCGTGTCGGTCAGGAGTGTGCTTTCGGTGACGCCGGCAGCATGGACGACACCGCGGATCGGCGGCGCCCCGTCGCGGTCGCGCCTGGCCAGTAGTTCTTGAACCGCGTCGGGTGAACCGACGTCGAGGGCCACGGCGTCGACCGAAATCCCACGCCCCTCCAGCGCCCGGATCGCGGCAATCTTCTGTTTTACAGCCGAGTCGGTCGTGCTGTCCCACTCGCGCCTGGGTGGTAGCGGGGTGCGCCCCGCCAGGATCAGACGTCGGGCACCGCGGTCCGCGAGCCAGTCGGCCATCAGCACACCGAGTGCGCCCATGCCGCCGGTGATCAGGTATGCCGCGTCCGGTTGACATCGCAGCGGTTCGCGCACCGGTTGACCGGAGATCGGCACCATTGCCGGGGAGAAGATTGCGCCGTCGCGCAGCGCCAGGGTGCATTTGGCCGGCGTGGGCAGCACCTCCGACAATGCCGCGACGCAATCGCCGAGGTCGTCTTCGGCGGGGATGTCGACGAGTCCGCCCCACAGTTCCGGGTGCTCGGCTCCGATCACGGCGGCGAGTCCCCATAGGCTGCTTTGGGGCAGTGCCGCGCTGGAGACGGCCTCGCGCACGCCGCTGGTGATGATCCACAGTGTTACCGGGTAGTGGTGGTGGCGCCCGGCCAGTTGACGGACGAGATCGGCCACTTCCGACGACAGCCTGGCCGCGCAGTCTATGTCGTCGTCCGCCGGTCCCGGCTCGGCGAGGTAGACGACATGCCGTGCCTCGGCAATCCCGGCCGCGGTGTACCCGGCTTGGGTAAGCTGACTCTGCAGCTCGATTGAGATGGTGCTGTCGCCACCGACAACCGCGAGCGTGCTCGGCGCCGACACCAGCCCGTTATGGTCTCCGGTCCAGGATCGCCACTCGATCGCATGCGCGAACGACCGCGGGTCGGCCTCAGCGCCGGGAACTTGCGCGGGTCTGGACTCCACATCCACGTATCGCAGCGAGCGGATGTCCACGCATGTGGTGCCGTCGGGTGTCTTGACGACAATGTCGACGACAATATCGTCGGTATTGCCAGCTAGTCGGCGGATTTCCATCGAACCCTGCCGATCGCCGGGAGCGGTTGACAGCCAAACGTTTTCGACTGTAGCTGGAACCATGAGCCGGGGATTGGAGCCGTCCACCAGGCGGGCGAGGTGGACTGCGGCGTCGAGCAGCGCCGCCGTCGATTCCTCGGTCGCACAGACGTCGGCAACAAGGCCACCGGGTGTTGGCCGTAGCGCTTCGACCGACCAGGCGAATGGCTGACCCTCGATGCCCCACGCCTCGAGAAGGTCGGCAGCCGTACGCATTTCGTTCCCGGTGTTTTCGTACTGGTCATCGTCCGTGACACACACATCGGTATCGGAAGTGCCGCAGCTAACCGGCGACAGCGCCAAACGGCCGCTTACGTGCTTGACCCAGTGGTAAGCGGTCGCGTCGGTCGCCGGACGCGATGACACCGTGACGGATTCGGCGTCGGCGACCACCTGGATTACCCGCGGCTGATCGACGACGATCGGGTGCTCGAATCGAACGTCAGACAGTGCCGGTGCTTCGCATTCGGACGCCGCGGTCGAAAGTGTCTGTAACAGAACAGATACCGGGACCACTTCCACACCGTGAATTCGATGGCAGCCCGGATATGGCTTGGCCTCCGGCAGGAGTCGTGCTTGCCAAAGGCGCGTAGGAGGCGTTGTTGCGACGGCGATGTGCGCACCGAGCAGGGTGCCGTACTTCGGCGCAGACGTGGCTGCGTCCACGCGCTCTCTCGCGGCTAACCAGTGGCGGGTGTGGTGCCAGGGCGTGGTCGGGATGACCGGATGTGGCCCGGCCGGGTGGTCGGTCGTGGGCGGCTGGACGGTGTGAGTGGCGTTGAGGTTGGTGTGGAAGGTGAGCGTGTCGTGGGCGTCGCGCTGCAGGGTCCCGATGCTGTGGTGATGAACCTCGCCCAGCGTGTCGCTGATCGCGTAGGTCAGCACAGGGTGAGGGCTGACTTCCATGAAAGTGCCGTAGTCGGCGCCGGCGCTGGCGATGGCCTGGCTGAATCGTACCGGGTTTCGCAGATTGGCGGCCCAGTGGTCGGCGTCGAAAACCATTGCGCCGCTTGCGTCATGGTCATGGGTGGTGGTGATGATCGGAACGGTCGGGCGGCGGGGCGTCAAGTCAGCGAGCGCGGTGCGTAGCTCGGGCAGCACCGGGTCAATGATCGGGTGGTGCGACGCCACGTCCACCTCGATGCGCCGCGCCAACCGGTCTTGCGCGGCAACCGCCGCGATCACCGCGTCAACCCGCTCGGGCGGTCCGGCGATCACAGACTGACGCGGTGAGGCATACACCGCCAACGTGATTCCCGCGTAGTCGACGATCAACGCCTTCGCGCTTTCCGGGTCCAGTTCAAGTAGCGCCATCGCGCCTTGTCCGGATAGCCGTGACATCAGCCGTGAGCGGGTGGTGATGACCCGCAATCCGTCGCGGGGCGTCAGTGCGCCGGCCACCACCGCCGCACTCACCTCGCCCATCGAATGGCCGATGACTGCATCGGGCTGCACACCGTAGTAGCGCCACAGTTCGGTCAGCGCCAACTGCATCGCCACCAGCACCGGTTGAATACGCTCAATGCCGACCACCGGCTCACCAGCGGCCAACACCTCCTGCAACGAAAACCCGGCCTGCTCAACAAAAACCGGCTCCAACTCGGCCACCGCCGCCGCAAACACCGGCTCATCGGCCAGCAACTGCCGGCCCATGCCAGGCCACTGCGAACCCTGTCCGGAATAGACAAACACCGTCCCCGGCCGGCACTCGCCCCGATGCGCCACCACCCCCCCATCGGCAGACCGGCCCGCGGCCAGCGCGCCCAACCCGGCCACCGCCTGCGCACGATCCAACGCAGCGACCGTGGCGAACTTCGCATGCCGGGCCCGGTGATGATTGAGCGTATGGGCCACCTCGCCCAGCGCCACACCGGCGCCCTGGCCCTCCATCCACTGCGCCAACATCCCCGCCGCCGACGCGATCCGCTCGGGCGTCTTGCCCGACACCACCAGCGTCGTCACCGGCTGAGCCGGCAGGTACGCCGACACCGGCACCGGATCGGGCCCTTGCTCCACCACCACATGCGCATTGGTGCCACCAAAACCAAACGACGACACCCCGGCCCGTCGCAGCGAGTCCGACACCGGCCACTCAGTCGCCCGGTCAACAACTTTCAACCCCAAATCCTCAAACGGAATATGCGGATTAGGAGTCCGGAAGTTCAAATTGGCCGGAATATGCCCGCGCTGCACCGCCAGCACCGCCTTCAGGAAACCCGCGATACCGGCCGCGGCCTCCAGATGACCCAGGTTCGATTTGAGAGCGCCGATCAGCAGCGGAGCGGTCGGCGGGCGTTCGCGGCCCAACACCTTTCCCAGCGCGCGGGCCTCGATCGGATCACCGAGCAACGTGCCGGTGCCGTGCGCCTCGACATAGTCAACGTAGCCCGGCTCGACGCCGGCGTTGGCGTAGGCGGCGCGCAACACCGCCATCTGCGCTGCCGGATTGGGCGCCATCAACCCGTTGGACCGGCCGTCCTGATTGACCGCCGAACCACGCACCACCGCCAACACCCGATCACCGTCGCGCACGGCGTCGCTAAGCCGCTTGAGCACCGCGACCCCACAACCCTCACCACGAACGAAACCATCGGCGCTGGCGTCGAAAGCATGACACTGCCCCGTCGGCGACATCGCCTCCGCCCGATCGAAACTGCGGGTAACGGCGGGTGATAGCAATAGGTTGACGCCTCCGGCGACCGCCAGATTAGACTCACCGTTCCGCAGGCTCTGGCAGGCCAGATGCACGGCGACCAGGGACGACGAACACGCCGTATCCACCGTTACCGACGGCCCACGCAGGTCGAAGAAGTAGGAAAACCGGTTGGCGATAATGCTCAGCGCACCGCCGGTTCCCGACCACGCATCCACTTGGCTCAAATCGGTCGACGCCAGATACCCGTATTCGCCCGCGCACGCCCCGACGAAAACCCCGGTCTCTGTTTGGCGCAATGAATCAGCGCGAATACCGGCATGCTCGAGGGCTTCGTAGGCCACCTCGAGCAGCAGACGCTGCTGCGGGTCTATCTTGGCCGCTTCCTTCGGCGAGATCTCGAAGAATTCCGCGTCGAAGGCGTCGATGTCGGTTAAGAACGAACCCCACCGCGTGGTGCCCGACAATGCCGCAGCCACCTCCGGCGTGCCGTCATCGAACGGCGCCCACCGATCCGGCGGCACCTCCCCCACCGCGGACCGACCGTCACACAAAAACCGCCAAAATGCTTCCGGCCCAAAGATGTCACCGGGGAAACGACATCCCAAACCGATCACGGCGACCGGTTCGCCCAGCGAATGTGGGTTTTGACCCGATACCGTCTCGGCGTTGGAATCGGGTTCGGAGCCGGTGAGGAATCGTGCCAAGTCGTTGATGGTCGGGTGTTGCCAGAACTCGACGGGCGAGACCGGCCGGTCAAGCAGTTCCGACAGCTCACCGGAGAGCACGACCGCATCGCGTGACGCGACCCCCAAGTCTTTCAGCGAGGCATCGACATCGATGTCGTCGGGGCTGCACCCGACGTTCGTGACCAGATAGTCGGCAAGCCAGTGTCGAAGCGCCGCCTCGTCAAGAGAGGCCATCATACGGCGACGTCCAATCGGGTGAATTGGTCGAGCCGATACTGCTCGACGCACGTCGAGCGGCGGACCTTACCGCTGGTAGTGATCGGGATAGAGCCGGGCGGCACCAGCACGAGATCCGCCAGCGGTAGGCCATGCAACTTCAAAACCGCTGACGCCACTTCCCGTTTGACGGTGTCAAGCCGGTGCAGAGCCTCGTCGTCCGAGCTGCCCCGCTTCTTGAGCTCGACGACCGCGACCAGCTGCTCGCTCCGATCGTTCGGGACGGAGATCGCCGCGACGCGGCCTCCGGTGATCTCCTGAATCGTCGCCTCGATGTCGTCAGGATAGTGGTTACGCCCATCCACGATCAGCAGATCTTTGATGCGGCCGATGATGAAGAGGTCGCCATCGGAGATGACGCCCAAATCTCCGGTCCGAAGCCAGGGCTCCTGCGGCGTGCCGGGCGATGCATCGACGAGCCGTCCACCGAAGGTCTGTTCCGACAATTGCTGGTTTCGCCAATAGCCCCCGGCCACCTGGTCGCCGTGCACCCAGATCTCCCCGACCCTGCCGGCCGGATTCTCGATACACGTCTCAGGATCGACGATCCGCACGGTGCAGACGCGCGGAGGGCCGAGACTGACAAGCTCGGAACCGCCATTTTTCTGGCAAGGCTTCGCGTGGCCGGCCGACAGCTTCTCGTAGTCGAACCGGATGGTCTTCGCGGGGCCACCCGGGGGCGATGACGCCACATACACCATCGACTCGGCCAGTCCGTACGACGGCCGCAGCGCGCTCTCAGGAAAGTTGAACCGGGAAAACCGCTCAGTGAAACGTCTGATCGTTGCCGAGTGTATCCGTTCACTACCGCTCAGGACGACCCGCACGTGCCCTAGGTCGCGCCCCGCCATGTCGTCGTCAGACGTCCGTCGCGCTGCCAGCTCGAAAGCGAAGTTCGGCGCCGCCGAGAACGGTCCGCTATTGGTGGCCAACATCTGCATCCACCGGGCGGGCTTCTGCAGAAACGCCATGGGGTTCGTCAATACTGCGTGATGTCCCAGACCAACCGCGCCGGTAACTCCGAGTAACAGACCCATGTCGTGATAGAACGGCAGCCACGACACGAGCGTCATGTCCGGCGGTGGATCCCCGCCGATATCCTCGAAATAGTCGGCCATCGCCTGCCATAAGTTGAAGAGCGCGTTCTTGTGCGTCACCACGACGCCGGTCGGTTGACGAGTCGAACCAGAGGTGTATTGCAGGAGGGCCGTCTCGGTCTGCGGCCTGTTGGTGGCGTAGAGGGCCGGCGGGGTATCAAGGTCCAGGGCATCAATCTCGATCACTGCCGGCGCCGAGCCAGGAAGCGCATGCGCGCACGAGACAACGTCGGTGGCGACGGGCGATGTCGTCAGGAGTGCGACCGGCCCGCAGTCACTTAGGGTCGCATAGACCCGTTGGTCGTGCTCGCCGGACTGCGGCACGGGCAGTGGAACCGCGGTGAACCCAGCCTCCAGCGTGCCAAGGAACGCGACTACGTATTCGAGGCCTTGTGGAGCGCAAATCGCCACGCGATCACCCGGCGACCCGCACGACGCCAGTTCCGCGGCGACTACCTGCGCGCGCTGCTGGACCTGAGACCAGGTCAGGGTCTCAGAATAGCCGGCGGGGTCGACCTCGTAGTCGATGAACGTGTACGCGGGCGCATCCGGCTGTTGCCGGGCTTGTTCGCGTAGCGCGGCCGGAATTGATGAATGAATCAACGGCACGGGCATCCCTTCCTATGTTCTCGGCCCCTAGTCTTTGGACGAAAATCCCACAATCCTCGTTGAAGGGACCGGGCTGCACCCAATATTCGTGACCAGGTAGTCAACCAGCCAGTGTCGAAGTGCGGCCCCGTCAAGAGAGGCCGTCATACGGGATGTCCAATCGGGTGAATTGGTCGAGCCGATACTGCTCGGCGCACGCTGAGCGGCGAATCTTGCCGCTGGTGGTGATCGGGATAGAACCCGGCGGCACCAAGACCACATCTGCAACCCGCAAGCTGTGCAACCCCGAAATGGCAGACGTTACTTCTTGCTTCACGCTGTGCAGCCTGTCCTGGGCCTCCTCGTCCGAACTGCCCCGCTTCTTGAGCTCGACGACCGCGACCAGCTGCTCCGTCCGATCGTTCCCGACGGAGATGGCCGCGGCACGACCCCCGGTGATCTCCTGGATCGTCGCTTCGATGTCATCAGGGTAGTGGTTACGCCCATCCACGATCAGCAAATCTTTGATGCGGCCGACAATGAAAAGCTCACCGTCGGATATGACGCCCAAGTCGCCAGTTCGAAGCCAGGGCTCCTGCGGCGTGCCCGGGGACGGATCGACGAGGCGTCCACCGAAGGTCTGCTCCGACAGTTGCGGGTTTCGCCAGTAGCCGACCGCGACGTTGTCGCCGTGCACCCAGATTTCCCCGACTTCGTCGGCCGGTTTCTCGGCACACCTCTGGGGGTCGACAATCCGCACGGTGCAGGCGCGCGGTGCGCCGTGGCCGACCAGCTCAGAACCGCTTCCGCTCTCGCAGCGCTTTGCGTAACCGGCCGAGAGCTTCTCGTAATCGAAACGGACGGTCGTCGGCGGACGGCCCGGGTTCGACGACGCCACATACACCATTGCCTCGGCCAACCCGTACGAGGGCTTCAGCGCGGTGGGCGGGAGGTTGTAGCGAGAGAACCGCTCGGTGAAACGCCGGAGCGTCGCGGCGTGCACCCGTTCGGCACCGCTGAGGATGGTGTGCACGTTGCCTAAGTCCAGCCTGGCCATATCCTCGTCGGACGTGCGCCGCGCAGCCAGTTCGAACGCGAAGTTCGGCGCTGCCGAGAACGATCGGTTGCCGGCCAGCATCTGCAGCCACCGGGCGGGTCTCTGCAGAAAAGCCATCGGGTCAGTCAGCACTGCCGGAAAACCCCGCAATACGGGGGCCAGAACGCCTAGTAGCAAGCCCATGTCGTGATAGAAGGGCAACCACGACACCATCGCGAGGCCGGGCGGCGGAACCTTTCCATTGTCCTCGAAATAGTCCGCTATCACCTGGTCCAAATTGGCAATGACGTTCTTGTGCGTCACCATGACAGCAGCCGGCACACGAGTCGAGCCGGAGGTGTATTGCAGCAGGGCGGTCTTGGTCTGCGACACCTCGGGAGGGCGAAAGTCCGCCGGTGTTTCGAGGTCAAGGGCATCGACTCCGATCACCGCCGGTGCAGCGCCGGGAAGCGCGTGGGCATAGGCGATGACATCGCTTACGGCCGCCGACGTCGTCAGGATCGCGGCGGGTTCGCAGTCACTGAGCGCGGTCGAAACGCGCACGTCGTGCGCGCCGAACTGCGGAACCGACAGCGGAACCGCGATGTAGCCGGCTGCCATGGCTCCGAGGAACCCGACGATGTAGTCCAAGCCCTGCGGAGCGCAAATTGCGACGCGGTCGCCCGGCGACCCGCACGAAGCCAGTTCGGCAGCGACGGCATGCGCGCGTACCAGAACCTGAGACCAGGTCAACGTCTCGGAATATCCGGCCGGGTCAAGTCCGTAGTCGATGAACGTGTATGCGGGTGCATCCGGATGCTGCCGTGCGCGCTCGCGCAGCACGGCCGGAATTGAAGGCTGGCCTGCCGGCATCAGGACATCTCCCCTGTATCGTTCTGAGCCCCCGACGGCACCCCGGGGTGCCACCCTGAGAAAAGGTTAACAGGGGGGGCCGGCTTCGCGGCGAGTATTCGGCCGCACATCTGCACTCGGAACGAAACCCGTAATTTACGACAGTGCAGGGAAATTACCCTCAACCTCGACTATACCTTGAGCCCGGCGGCTGTCATCGGTGCAAAACTTCGGGCGTTCATTGCGCTTGAACACTCAGTTTAATCTAAGGTACATTCTAGGAAACTTATAGCGCAATCGGCGGCATAGCGACGAGGGGGAACACCATGCAGGTAGCTGCACGTCCGGTTGTCATCGGGGGCTCGGCGCTCGTCGCCTCGGGCCTCATTGCACTCACACCCGTCTCGTCGCCACCCGATCTGCACCGCGTGTCCGGCGCGGACGTGCGTCTGGTCGACGCCGGAAGCAGCCTGCTCAGCGACCTGGGCCTGGGTAGCCTTTCGGGCCTTTTGGGTGACGTCGGTAGCAACTCTAGTGGCCTCCTTGACCAAAGCAGCGTGCTCTGGATCCCGTACAACATATTTGCCGACATCGTCAACATTCCGTACACCGAGTCGCAGGCGTTGCAGGAATACGCGTACGCCCTCGGGCCGGCGGGCTCGACCGGGGGGGTGGCGGGATGGATTCCGCCGGGCGCCACCGTGGCGGACCAGGGGGTCGAGGTCATCAATGGGCAGGATTACTACACCTCGGGGGGGACCGGCAGTTGGTGGATGGAATCCATCGGCAACACCTGGGGCTGGGACAACGGCAACTGGCCGCAGCTGGACGCGCTGCTTCACTTTGTGCTGCCGCTTCAGTGGACCGAAGGTTTGGCCGAGTCAGTACAGTCTGTCGCGCAGTCCTCGTTCATCGATGGAGCGCAGGACGCCAACTGCGAGTTTCAATGCTCCGACCTGGTCGGTTATCTCGGCGGGTGGTTGACCCATCTTGGTAACGTGTTTAACTCGACATACCCGATAACAACAACGGACACCATCGGGGAAAATGGCGCGGCCAGCCCCACTTTCCCGGACGGGGTCGTCAACGTCGGTCCGCTCGGGACCGAGACCACTGCCATCTGGTCGGGCCAGCAAGTGCCATTCAATCCACTACTGCAGCCCTTCGAAGCCATTTGGCAGAATGCAATCGAAGCTCCGGCTAACAACCCGATCATGCTCCCGGACATTGGGAATGTCTTCGACAGCGCTGCCAAACTCGGCCAAGACATCGCCAACGACTTCGACCCGCTCATTCAGGGCAGTTTCGCTTACTGGGGCGCCGATACGCTCTACAGCATCCCGTCCCTGATCGGTGGACTAGTCCACGACGCCTCGTTGGGCCTTATCCCGAACGAATTCGTTTTGCCCAACAACGGCGCGGAGCCCATCACGGGGTACCTCGCTGGTCCCGAGTCGCTGCCGCAGGGCTTGCAGGATGGTTTCAAGTTTCTGGCGGATGGTCTGGCGAAATACTTCGACCCGAGCACCTACTTGGCGGGTGCCAGCGTGGCGGACGTCAGTGCGGCTACAACCACCGACGCCAGCAGCCTCTTCGGTTCACTGGGCGACCCCGGCGGGTTGCTAGCCGAACTCACCTCGCTCATGCCCAACCTCGGCACCGATCTTGCGTCGATGGCGCCCCAGCTCTCGGCGGATCTCAGTTCTTCGTTCCCCGACCTGGCAGCCACGCTGATCCCCTAGGGGCTGAACACTATTCAGCAACGACGGTACGTTCCGTAGCATGCCACTGCTTTACCGCGGCGATGTGTCGGCGCGCACGGGCGGATTTCGATTCGGCATCCTCGACGGCATCGTCAATTCGCGTCTGTCGCCAACTTTTCTGACAGGGGCGAGTTACCTGACGGCCGCCGCATCAGGCGCCGATTCGTTTTGGGTCGGAGACCACCTCAACGCGATGTTGCCGCGCTCGGTCGCCACCCCTGAGCACTTCGGCATCGCTGCCAAACTGGTGCCCGACGTTGACGCGGTGCTGGAACCGTGGACGATGCTCGGACACCTCGCCGCCCGCAACCGGCTTCGCCGACTGCGACTCGGCGTATGCGTCACCGACGCCACACGCCGCCACCCGGCCGTCACGGCGCAGGCCGCCGCGACCCTGCATCTGCTCACCCGGGGTCGGGCCATCCTCGGTATCGGGGTGGGAGAACGGGAAGGCAACGAACCCTATGGAGTGAAGCGGACCAAACCCGTGGCAGAGTTCGAAGAAGCCATCACCACAATCCGCGCGCTGTGGAACTCGGGCGGGAAGCCCATTTCCCGAGACTCGGCGTACTTTCCGTTGAGCAACGCCATGTTCGCTCTTCCGCCGTACCGCGGGAAATGGCCCCAAATCTGGATAGCGGCGCACGGGCCGCGGATGTTGCGTATCACCGGACGCTGTGCCGATGCCTGGGTCCCCTTCGTTTTATCTCGGGCCGCCGACTACGCTCGCGCACTCGAGGCCGTACGCACTGCGGCGTCAGACGCCGGTCGCGACCCCATGTCGATCATCCCCGCGATAAACCGTGCCGTGGTCACCGGTCGAAGCCGCGACGACGTAGCCGAAACGCTGGACTCAGTCGTCCTGAAATCGTCGGCGCTCGCCGCACCGGCCGATACCTGGGCGCGTCATGGCGTGCAGCATCCATTGGGAGCCGACTTCTCCGGCATGCAAGATCTGGTACCGCAGACCATTGATGAGCAGACGGCCGTATCCTATGCGGCTAAAGTCCCAGCTTCGTTGATGCAAGAACTGATCTTCAGTGGCACACCCGACGAGGTCATCGACCAATTCGCCGAATGGCGCGATCATGGGCTGAGGTACCCGCTCATCCTGAACGCCAGCCCACTCAATCCTCGCTTACGCAAGACATTGGCCGCGAATGCACCATTCCTGAAGATTCTTCGCAGACTTAAAAAGCTTTGAAGCACAAGCGGATTCAGGCGTCGCCCCAGGCTCTATTGCCGTAGCTATCGAGATGCGTCACCTCTGCGACAGGCCTTCGAGTGGTGGCGCCGTAGCGTCCACGCGGCCAGCCGAGCGGTACCACGCACAACGGTGTCACCGAGTGCGGCAACTTGAGGGCTCTGCGTGCGGACGCCACGCTCCACAGCGGCAAGGTAATCAGCGACGCACCCAACCCCATGGCGCGCGCCGCCAGCAGCAAGTTCTGCACGCTGGGATAAATCGATCCGTAGTATCCGGATTCGGCCGCATGCGGCAGCGGCATCAACGGCAGCTTCCCGTCCCGCACACCGAGCCGCAGACAAGCCACCACCAGGACCGGTATCTCGGTGAAGTGGTCAACCTGCCACTGCACCGCGCGAGCCACCTTCGCCATCGACTCGTCGCGGGCAGCGACTCGCCGGATGATCGCGCGATAGTAGAGCGACCAGGCCTGCCGGTAGCGCTTGGCGAGCTTCTTTTTGATGCGGTCGTCCTTGACTACGATGAATTCCCAGTTCTGACCGTTGGCGCCGGTCGGTGCTCGCAGCGCCAGCTCGATGCATTTCAGCACCACCGCGTCATCGACGGGGTCGGGGTGGACGCGGCGCACTGCGCGCTGGGTCATCATCGCGTCGCACAACGGCATGTCGAGTCCGGCGAGCGCCTCGGCAGTGATCGGCGTGTCGGTCATGTCGGGAAGGCATCCTTAGCTGGCACTTCTCGGTCACGAACTTTCGGGCGGCCGCGGCTTTCCGGCACCCGAGCCGGCGAGGCGGTTTCCAGCGATTTGTCGGCAGATATACGCGGCGGCGGCGGCCGTGGTGGGGTGGTCCAAGGTCAGCGTGGCAGGCAAGGTAAGACCGGTGGCATTTTTGAGCCGGTTGCGCAACTCGACTGCGGTCAGCGAGTCAAATCCCAGATCCTTGAACGCAGTGTCGGGATCAATGTCTTCACCGGTGGGGTGGCCCAGCACCGCCGCCGCCTGCGAACAGACCATTTCCACCACTAGGTCAAGCTGCTCGTCGGGGGCCAGCCCGCGTAGGCGCTGGACCAGCGCCGACATCGATTGGGCGGTGTCAACGGTGTCGTCGATCAGGCGCCGCCGCGGGCGACGCGCCAGCCCGCTGAACAACGCCGGTAACCTGCCGCTCTGGGTCTGGGCATCCAGTGCTGCTCGGTCCAGGTGGGCGGCCACCGCGACGGGTTGATTGATCGCCAGCGCGGCGTCGAACAACTCCAGCGCCTGCTGGGGGCTCATGGCCGCCAGCCCGCTGCGGCTGATCCGGGTCAGATCGCGGCCGCTCAAATGAGCGGTCATGGCGCTGGGCTGTTCCCACAGCCCCCAGGCCAGCGACACCCCGGGCAATCCCATGGCCCGCCGGTGAGTGGCCAACCCGTCCAGGAACGCGTTCGCCGCCGCGTAATTGCCTTGCCCCGGTGCGCCCAGTGTGCCGGCGATCGAGGAACACAGCACAAACATCGACAGGTCGAGGTCGCGGGTCAACTCGTGCAGGTGCCACGCCGCGTCCGCCTTGGCCCGCAGCACGGTATCCATCCGGTCCGGTGTCAGTGTGGTGATCACCGCGTCATCGAGCACGCCGGCGGCATGAATTATCCCGCGCAACGGCGGCCACCGCTGCGCCAGTTCTGCGAGCAAGCCCGCCACCGCGTTCCGATCGGACACATCGCAGGCCAGCACCTGCGCCCGAGCACCGGCCCGCGCCAACTCGGTGGCCAGCTCCGCGGCACCCTCGGCGCGAGGCCCCCGCCGGCTGGCCAGCACCACATGACGCATCCGGTAGGCGCTGACCAGATGGCGGGCCACCGCTGCACCGACCGTCCCGGTGGCACCGGTGATCAACACCGTGCCGTCGGCAAGCTCATCGGCCAGCGCCGACGGCATGGTCAAGACCACTTTGCCGATGTGGCGGGCTTGGCTGATGAAGCGGTAAGCCTGAGCCGCCCAGCGCACGTCAAAGGGGGTCACTGGGAGCCGATGCAGCACCTGGGTGTCAAACAGCTCCGTCAATTCGCCCAGCATCGCCTCGATGCGCTGCGCGCCGGCTTCGGCCAGGTCGAACGCTCGATACCACACCCCGGGATACTGGGTGGCGATCGCCTGCGCATTGCGGATATCGGTCTTGCCCATCTCGATAAAGCGCCCGCCGCGTACCAGGCACCGTAGTGAGGCATCGACGAACTCACCTGCTAGCGAGTTGAGCACCACATCCACCCCGCGGCCCTTGGTGACCGACACGAACTTCTCCTCAAATCCCAGGGTGCGGGAATCACCGATGTGGGCATCGTCAATACCCATGGCGCGCAAGGTATCCCACTTACCGCGGCTGGCAGTAACAAAAACTTCCGCCCCACACTTTCGAACCAGCTGCACTGCCGCCATACCCACCCCGCCGGTAGCGGCATGCACCAGAACCGACTCGCCGGCGCGGACCGCCGCCAAATCGGTCAACCCGTACAACGCTGTCAGAAACGCCACCGGAACGCCCGCGGCCTGCGCAAGCGACCAGCCCTGCGGCACCTTGGTCAGCAGCTGCTGGTCCAGCACTGCCTGCGGGCCCGCCCCGCTTATCAATCCCATCACCGCGTCGCCGACGGCCACATCGACCACGTCGGGGCCGGTCTCGATCACGACTCCGGCACCTTCGGCGCCCAGCACCGGGGCCTGGCCGGGATACATCCCCAACGCCGCGACGACATCCCGGAAGTTGACCCCAACTGCCGTCACCGCCACCCGCACCTGGCCCACCTGCAGCGGCGCTTGTGCCTGAGGGCAGGGTTCGATCACCAGGCCCTCCAACGTCCCGCCGACACCGGCCGCCAACCGCCACGCCGACTCGCCCGCCGGTAGCGCCAGCAGCGGCGTCGCCGGGGCCAGCCGGGCGACATGCACACCACCGCCGCGGACCAGCAGCTGGGGCTCCCCGGCGGCGGCCAGCACCACCACGTCCACCGCCGTGTCAGTGTCGATCAGCAAGATCCGGCCGGGGTGTTCGGCCTGTGCGGAACGCGCCAACCCCCACACCGCCGCGGCGGCCAGATCGCTGACACCCTCACCGGCCAACCCCACTGCGCCATGGGTCAACACCACCAACGTGCTTGCCCGATCTTCCGCTAGCCAGCACTGCAACACGCGCAGGGCGGCGTGGGTGGCGCGGTGCACCGAGCTGACCCCATCGTCACCGGCAGACTGGTATTCCCACACCACCACATCTCCATCGGCACGATCGTCCACATCATCACCGGCGCAAAAGTCCTCCCAGGACCGCATCTGCAGCTGACCAGACTCAGTGGGGGCGCAGTCCAGTGGTATTGGCGACCACCCCATTTCCAGCAGTCCATGATCGGGGCCACCGGCAGCCGCCGTCACCGCCGCGTGTAACTGCTCGGCGGTCATCGGACGGGTGACCAGCGAGCAGACTGTCAACACCGGTAACCCCGCGGCATCGGCCACCTCCACCGACATCGCGTTCGCGCCCAACGCGGTGACGCGTGCCCGCACCCGCGCAGCGCCACGGGCATGCAGCGAAACCCCCCGCCAGCAAAACGGCAACAAGGTCTGGGTGGTGTCGACGGCCAGCCCCGCGGCGTGCAGGACCGCATCCAGCATGGCCGGATGAATCCCCATCCTGTCAACCTGGACACCGGCCTCGGCGGGAGCGGCGACTTCAGCGAAAAGCTCCTGACCACGCCGCCATATCGCCGCCAACCCTTGAAACGCCGGGCCGTACTCGTAGCCGCGCGCCGCAAGCCGCGCGTAGCCATCCGAAATATCCACACTCTCCGCACCGGCCGGCGGCCATTCGGACAGTTCGGCCGACGCCAAAGCGGCCGTCACCCCCAGCGTGCCCTCGGCGTGCAGCAACCATCCCCCGTAGGCCTGCTCACCGCGGGAGTACACCGACACCGCCCGGCCCCCCGACTCAGTAGCCGCCTCCACCACTACCTGCACCTGCAGCCCGGTGCCGGGATGCACCACCAGCGGCGCGGCGAGCACCAGCTCCTCGATTACCGCGCACCCGACCTCATCACCGGCGCGGATCATCAACTCCACAAAACCCGCCCCGGGGAACAGCACCACCCCGCCCACGACATGATCGGCCAACCACGGCTGATCCGCCAGCGACAACCGGCCGGTCAACACCACCCCGCCCGAATCGGGCCGCTCGACCACCGCACCCAACAACGCATGCTCAGTCCCGCCAAGACCCAAACCGGCCGCATCGGCAGGCCCGCTAGAAGCCGGCGTCGACCAAAACCGCTGCCGCGCAAACGCATATGTCGGCAACTCCACCCGCCGCGCACCGGAGCCGGCGAACACCGCCTGCCAATCCACCGGCAGCCCGGTGGTGAACAACTGACCCGCCGCACCCATCAGTGCGGCCAACTCCGGACGGTCTTTGCCCAACGCCGACACCACCACGGCCTCAGCCGGTGACAGCGACTGCTCGATGGCGGCCGTCAAGCCACTGCCGGGACCGGCCTCGACGAAATGGGTTGCGCCATGCGTTTGCAGATGACGCACACTCTCGGCGAAACGCACCGGCCGGCGGACATGGTTCACCCAATACTGCGCCGACCCGAAATCACCGTCTGCCCCGTTCAACTTAGCCGTCACGTTCGACACCAACCCAATCCACGGCTCGCGCGGCGTCATTCGGGCAGCGACCTGGGCGAACTCCTCGAGCATTGGCTCCATCAAAGGCGAATGAAACGCATGGGAGACCGCCAACCGGTGCACCCGGCGGCCCTGCTCAGCAAACCGCTGCCCAATCGCACATACCGCGGATTGCGCACCGGAGATCACTACGGATTCGGGCGCGTTGATCGCCGCGACCCTTACGCCCTCGGCCAGCAATGGCGCCACCTCGTGTTCGCTGGCGGCCACCGCGATCATCGCTCCACCCGCCGGCAGAGCCTGCATCAGCCGGCCACGCGCAGCCACCAACATCGCCGCGTCCGGCAGTGTCAACACCCCTGCAACATGCGCCGCTGCCAACTCGCCCACCGAGTGGCCCATCACAAAGTCCGGGCCAAGACCCCAGCGCTGCAACACCGCGAACAACGCCACTTCCACCGCGAATAAGGCTGGCTGAGCGAACTCGGTGCTGTCGAGCAGACCCGCATCGGTACCCCAAAGAACCTGGCGCAGCGGCAGTCTCAGGTGTCGATCCAACTCGGCGGCCACCACGTCGAATGTTTCAGCAAACACCGGCAACTGGCCATACAAGTCTCGACCCATCCCGAGGTACTGCGCGCCCTGACCAGGAAAGACCGTCACGGTCTTGCCCACCGACCGCGCGCGACCTATCGCCGCGCCAGCGCCCGGCTCCCCGCTGGCTACGCAGGCCAACCCGGCCATCAATGCCTGACAATCGGCGCCTACCACCACCGCTCGATGCTCGAACACCGACCGCCGCACCAACGAATACCCAACATCGACTGGATTGAGCCGCTGGTCGGCTTGCACATGGTTTAGCAACCGGCCCGCCTGCGCGGCCAACGCCTCAGCCGATCTCGCCGAAACCACCCACGGCAGCACCGGTAAACCCCTAATGTCTTTAGATTTGTCATCGAGTTCGGCGGTGCCACAATCTGTTTCGATCGCTGCGGCCGGGGCCTGCTCCAAGATCACATGCGCGTTGGTGCCGCTGATCCCAAAAGATGACACCCCCGCCCGGCGCGGACGCGCGTTGGCCGGCCAAGCCCGAGATTCGCTCAACACCGAAACCGAGCCGCTGGCCCATTCCACCCGCAGGGAAGGCTTATCGACGTGCAGGGTCGCCGGCATCATTCCATGACGCATCGCCTGCACCATCTTGATCACCCCGGCCACCCCGGCCGCGGCCTGGGTGTGGCCCATATTCGATTTGACCGACCCCAACCATAGCGGTCGCCCCGGCGGGCGGTATTGCCCATAGGTGGCCAAAAGCGCTTGCGCTTCAATGGGATCGCCCAACGTGGTGGCCGTCCCGTGGCCCTCCACCATGTCCACCTCGGCGGCGGTTAGTCCGGCACTGGCCAGTGCGGCACGAATCACCCGCTGCTGCGCATGGCCATTGGGTGCGGTCAACCCGTTGGAGGCGCCGTCTTGATTGACCGCGCTACCGCGTACCACCGCCAGCACCGAGTGCCCCGACCGCCGCGCATCCGATAACCGCTCCAGCACCACCACCCCGGCACCTTCGCCCCAGCCGGTGCCATCAGCGGCTTGCGCGTACGCCTTACACCGCCCATCGGCGGCCAAGCCCCGTTGCCGGCTAAATCCCACAAAAATCGCCGGCGAGGTCATCACCGTCACGCCACCGGCCAACGCCAAATCACACTCGCCCGACC
>DASZKQ010000395.1:0-4599 GCA_035552835.1 Mycobacterium sp.
CAGCTCGGTGACGTCGAGGATTCGGGGCAGAAACCGGTGCTGCTGCTCGGGCGTGCCGAAGGCGATCAGCGTCGGCCCAAGCAGTTCCTCGCCGAAGTGGTTGACCTTCGCCGGCGCGTTGGCAATCGCGTACTCCTCATAGAACGCGACCCGATGCGCGACGGACAGTTTCCGCCCGCCGTGCTCGACCGGCCAGCCCAAACAGGTCAGACCTGCTTCCGCAAGATGCCGGTTCCAGGCCCGCCGCTCTTCGAACGCCTCGTGCTCGCGACCCGGCCCACCGAGTCCCTTGAGCACGGCGAATTCACCGACCAAGTTCTCGGCCAGCCAGTCGCGTACCTCAGCCCGGAACTCCTCGACGCCCTGCACCCCTGTAGGCTAACCTACCAAGCACTTGCTTTGTTAGGAGCATGCATCGATGCCAAGCGATCCGCAGACCATTCCTGCGGTTTTGGACCGCATCGCGCGTGAGCTCCCCGACCACAATGCGCTGGTCACCCGGGATCGCACCGTCACCTTCGCGTTGCTGCGCGACGAGGTGCGCCGGGCCGCCGCGGCGATGATTCAGCTCGGCGTGGACCCGGGCGAGCGGGTGGCACTCTGGTCGCCAAACACCTGGCACTGGGTGGTTGCTTGCCTGGCCACCCATTACGCCGGCGCCACTGTGGTACCGCTGAACACCCGCTACACCGCGGCCGAAGCCACCGACATCCTGGCCCGCACCGGCGCGCCACTGCTGGTGGCGATGGGAGAGTTCCTCGGCACGGACAAGACCGCCGATCTCGATCGGGCTGCGCTACCCGATCTGCGTCATATCGTGCGGGTGCCCGTAGAAAGCAGCGCGCGTTTCAACGACGGGACGTGGGACGAGTTCATCGCGGCTGGCTCCGACCTCGCGGCGGCCGACGCTCGCGCCGCGGCGGTCCGCCCCGACGACGTCTCCGACGTCCTGTTCACCTCTGGCACCACTGGCCGCAGCAAAGGCGTGCTGTGCGCGCACCGGCAGTCGCTGTCCGGTTCGGCGGCGTGGGCGGCCTGCGGCAAGATCACCAGGGACGACCGCTACCTGTGCATCAACCCGTTCTTCCACAACTTCGGCTACAAGGCCGGGATCCTGGCCTGCCTGCAGACCGGCGCCACGCTGATCCCGCAGCTGACCTTCGATCCCGAGCAGGCGATGCGCGCGGTCGCCGAGCACCGGATCACGGTGCTGCCCGGACCGCCGACCATCTACCAGACGCTGCTCGATCATCCTGCCCGCGGCGGCTACGACCTGACCTCGCTGCGGTTCGCGGTCACCGGCGCCGCCACGGTGCCGGTCGTGCTGATCGAACGGATGCAGGCCGAACTCGACATCGACATCGTGTTGACCGCCTACGGCCTGACCGAGTGCAACGGGTTTGGCACCATGTGCCGCGCCGACGACGACGCCGTCACGGTGGCCACCACGTGCGGACGGCCGATCGCCGATTTCGAGTTACGGATCAACGGAGCCCAAGGCGGGGAAACAGGAGAGGTGCTGCTGCGCGGGCCCAACGTGATGCTCGGTTACCTCGACGACCCGCAAGCCACCGCGGACACCGTGGACGCCGACGGCTGGCTGCACACCGGCGATATCGGAAAGCTGGATGCCGCAGGCAATCTCCAGATCACCGATCGGCTCAAGGACATGTACATCTGCGGCGGTTTCAACGTCTACCCAGCCGAAGTGGAGCAGGTGCTCGCCCGCCTGGACGGTGTGCTGGACTACGCGGTGATCGGCGTGCCCGACAAGCGTCTCGGTGAGGTCGGCCGGGCATTCCTGGTGACGCGACCCGGATCCGGGCTCGACGAGCAAACGGTGATCGCGTACACCCGTGAGTATTTGGCTAACTTCAAAGCCCCCCGTTCGGTGAGGTTTGTCGACGCGCTGCCGCGCAACGCGGGCGGCAAGGTGGTCAAGCCGCTACTGCGAGAGATGCCCTGATGGACCTTGATTTCGACGACGACACCCTGGCCTTCCAGCAGGAGGTGCGTCAGTTTCTGGCTGCACACCGGGAATCGTTCCCGACGCTGTCCTATGACACCGCAGAGGGTTTCGAACAACACCGGCGTTGGGACAAGGTGCTTTTCGATGCCGGTTTGTCGGTCATCACCTGGCCACGAAAGTACGGTGGCCGCAACGCGACCCTGCTGCAATGGGTGGTCTTCGAGGAGGCGTACTTCCGCGCCGGTGCCCCCGGGCGGGCCAGCGCCAACGGCACCTCGATGCTGGCGCCGACGTTGTTCACACACGGCACCGAGGAGCAGCTGGATCGCATTCTGCCCAAGATGGCCAGCGGCGAGGAGATCTGGGCGCAGGCCTGGTCGGAACCCGAGTCCGGTAGCGACCTCGCCTCGCTGCGCTCGACGGCCACCCGCACCGACGGCGGCTGGCTACTCAACGGCCAAAAGATCTGGAGCTCGCGAGCCCCGTTCGGCGACAGAGCTTTCGGATTGTTCCGCTCCGACTCCGAAGCGGAGCGCCACCGCGGGCTGACGTATTTCATGTTCGACCTCAAAGCGGACGGGATCACCGTGCGACCGATCGCTCAGCTGGGCGGCGACACCGGGTTCGGCGAGATCTTCCTTGACGACGTGTTCGTGCCCGACGCCGATGTGATCGGCGAGGCGGACGACGGATGGCGGGCCGCGATGAGCACGTCGAGCAACGAACGCGGCATGTCGCTGCGCAGCCCAGCGCGCTTCCTGGCCGCCGCCGAGCGCCTGTCGGAATTGTGGAAGGCAAACGGCGACAGCGCTTTCGGTGATCAGGTAGCCGATGCGTGGATCAAGGCGCAGGCCTACCGGCTACACACCTTCGGTACTGTGACCCGGCTGGCCAACGGTGGCGAGCTGGGCGCCGAGTCCTCGGTGACCAAGGTGTTCTGGTCCGACCTGGATGTCGCGGTGCACCAGACCGCGCTGGACATCCGCGGTGCCGACGCCGAGCTGGCCGGCTCCTGGACCGACGGTTTGCTGTTCGCGCTCGGCGGTCCGATTTACGCCGGCACCAACGAGATTCAGCGCAACATCATCGCCGAGCGGCTGTTGGGGCTGCCCCGGGAGAAAGCACAATGAGATTCGACCTTGACGCGCAACAGCGCGATTTCGCGGCCAGTATCGACGCGGCGCTCGCGGCAGCCGATGTGCCGAGCGCAGTGCGCGCCTGGGCCGGCGGTGACACCGCGCCCGGCCGCAAGGTCTGGGCGCAGCTGGCCGACCTGGGAGTCACCGCGCTGGCAGTGCCGGAAAGGTTCGACGGCCTCGATACGCATCCGGTCGACCTGGTCGTCG
The DNA here is from genome assembly GCA_035552835.1 of Mycobacterium sp. Classification (GTDB taxonomy): domain Bacteria; phylum Actinomycetota; class Actinomycetes; order Mycobacteriales; family Mycobacteriaceae; genus Mycobacterium. The sequence goes on from DASZKQ010000395.1 coordinate 3,316, forward strand.
CGGTGGAGCGGCTGGGACGCTGGTGTGTGCCCGGCCCGGTCACCGAATCCATTGCGGTAGCGCCAGTTTTGCTGGCCGAAGATGATCGGTGCGCAGCTCTGGCGAGCGGTGAACTGATCGCCACCGTGGTGCTTCCACCGCAGGTGCCGCGAGCTGTGGACGCCGATGCAGCCGGGCTGGTCCTGGCGGCCGAAGCGGATGGCTGGGTCAGCGAAGCGCACGTGGGCGACCGGCACGAGTCCGTCGACCCAAGCCGCCACCTGTTCGACGCCGATGCCGTCTGCGAAGCGTGGCAGGCCGACGTCGCCCGCGCCTACGAGTTCGGCGCACTGGCCACCGCCGCCCAACTGGTCGGGGCCGGGCAGGCACTGCTGGATGCCGCGGTCGACTACGCCAAGCAGCGCGCCCAATTCGGCCGGGTCATCGGCTCATACCAGGCGATCAAACACAAGCTCGCCGATGTGCACATCGCGCTTGAGCTGGCCCGCCCCTTGGTCTACGGCGCGGCACTTTCGCTGGCGGATCGGTCCCCGGACACCGCCCGCGATGTCAGTGCGGCCAAGACTGCAGCTTCCGACGCCGCCTTGCTGGCCGGCCGGTCGGCACTGCAGACCCACGGCGCCATTGGTTTCACCGCTGAGCACGACTTGTCGCTGTGGCTGTTGCGGGTGCAGGCGCTGCGCTCGGCCTGGGGTGACCCGGCCGCGCACCGGCGACGGGTACTGGAGGCGCTGACATGACCACGACCCGCGCCGGCGACGCAGAGCAAGGAAGCGATGTGGGGGCACCTCCCGCTTGCGGGGGAGAGGAGCGGCGCCGATGAGCGACGAACGGGAGCTGCTGCGCGAGACCGTGGCGGCGCTGGTGGCCAAGCATGCCTCGCCCGCCGCAGTCCGCGAGGCGATGGAATCCGAATGCGGGTACGACGAGTCGCTGTGGCGACTGCTGTGCGAGCAGGTCGGCGCCGCAGCGCTGGTGGTGCCCGATGAAAATGGCGGGGCCGGTGGCACTCTCGGCGATGCGGCCGTAGTCCTTGAGGAACTCGGCAAGGGGCTGGTGCCCAGCCCACTGCTCGGCACCACGTTGGCCGAGCTGGCGCTGCTGGCCGCCGACAATCTCGACGCCGACGCGCTGGGGTCGCTCGCAGAGGGCGCGGCGATCGGCGCGGTGGTGTTCGACACCGACTACGTGATCAACGGCGACATCGCCGACATCGTCATCGCCGCCAACGACGGCAAACTCGACCGATGGACGGCGTTTGACGCCCAGCCCGTCACCAGCATG
>DASZKQ010000396.1:0-5415 GCA_035552835.1 Mycobacterium sp.
AGCGGTGCGGGCGCATCGCAAAGAAGGGGCAAGGCTATGACTGCAACTGTCGCACCGCTGACGGCGCCATCCGAGGAGTTCATCCCGGTCTGCACGACTGACCCGGAGCGTTGGACCACCAATCCGGACGACGAGGCGAAGGCGCTGTGCCGCGCATGCCCAGCCCGCTGGCTGTGCGCTCGCGAGGCATGGGAAACGCCCGGCGCCGAAGGGCTGTGGGGAGGGGTGGTGATCCCCGAGGCTGGACGCGGTCGCGACTTCGCAATGCGACAGTTGCGATCGCTGGCCGCACACGGCGGCTATCCGGTTCGGCCCGGTTACCGGGCGCGGCGTCGAGTCGTTCTGCCGAGCGCATAGACCATGGAAGCCTGGGAGAATTCCGTGTCCTACCCCGCAGCACTATTCGGCGCCCAGCGGCTATCGCGGGCCGCCGCCAGCTGGGTATCCCGCTGCGCCGCAGTACCTTTCGCCGCCGCGGACCAGCGGTGCCGGGCCGTTATGGATCTCGCTGGTGAAGCACACCGGCATGCTTATGCTGTGGCATAACCGCTCCTACCGCGTCTGTGGAACGTTGTCCGAATGCGAGCGGGCCTACCGGTCGGCACAGATCCACAACCTCACGGCCGGGTGGTGGAGTCCGACATCGGCGCTGTTGATGAATTGGGTTTCGTTGCCGACAAACGCACTTGCCATTCGCAAACTCCGCCGGATCGCTCAGCAGTCGCCTACCGCTTCGTGATCGCGGCTGGCCGCGACGGTTACGATGCCGGGGTGTCAACACCTCCGCCAGGTTTCCCCCCGCCATGGGGCAGTTCGCCGAACGATCCTCCGGAGCCCATCGAGCCCGGCCACGGCGGCCAGCCGACCCCTGACAGCTACGGCCAGCAACCGCCCCACCCCGGTTACCCCGCGACACCTCCACCCGGACCTGGCTATCCGCAACCGGGTTACGGCCAGCAACCGGCGTGGGCCGGCTACGGCGCGCCCACTACTGGTCCAACTTCCCAGCAGACCATCAGCTGGGTCACCTTTGCCGTCCTCGGGTTGCTCGGGCTGCTCGGCGCGATCCTTACCCTCACGCTATGGATAAACATGAGCAGCGCTGTCAGTCGCGCATCGGACATCTGTAAGCGGTTCGGCGGTGAGTACTCCAACCTGTGCCGGCAGCAGATCGAAAGCACCGTCCCCAGCATCCCAGCGGTTTTGGTGACGTCCATGTTCCTGATTATCGCGGCCGGCCTCGCTGCCGCCGGTGGGGCGGTAATGCTTTTCCTCAGAAAGCAGATGGGGCAATTCTTCATCCTCGGCGGCGGAATTGTCATGCTGGTGCTGTCGATCGGTTGCGAAGCTCGATACGGCGCCACCGGTCGCATCACCTACGACCTGATCGCGGGATTTGTGATCGCGGCTGCCGGTGGCCTCATGTTGATCCCGGCATTCCGGATGACCTTGGGCATGCCGCCAAAGTTGACCGGAGGTCTTGCGCCCGGCGGAATTCCGGGCGGGGGGCAATGGCCGTATGGTCAGCCGCCACCGCCTCAACAGGGCCCGCCCGGCCCCGGCGGATATCCGCCGCCGCATTGGTGAGTCGCTGGCGGCAGGGTGTCGCCGACCGGCCCCGCCGTAACCACCAAAACACCGCTAACGATAACGTCGACGTGGCCCACAAGCTGAGGAGGTGGCGGTAATCAGCGACCACGACGTAACAGACCAGCGGCGCGACAACGTATTGCTCGTGCACTGGCACGACACGGGCCGCTACCTCGGTGTCTATGATCACCCCGACGTCTCGAGCCCGCGGCTGGACCAACTGGCCAGCGAGGGCATCCTGTTCACCAGAGCCCATGCCACCGCGCCGCTGTGCTCACCTTCGCGAGGATCACTGTTCACCGGGCGCTATCCACAGAGCAACGGACTGGTCGGCCTCGCGCACCATGGCTGGGAGTACCGCGCGGGTGTCCGTACGCTGCCTCACATCCTGTCCGAGTCTGGCTGGCATTCAGTTCTTTTCGGGATGCAGCATGAAACGTCCTACCCCTCGCGACTGGGTTTTGACGAGTTCGACGTGTCAAACTCCTTCTGCGAGTATGTGGTGGAACGGACTGAGCAATGGCTACGCGACCATGACACGAGTCAACCGTTTCTGTTGACAGCCGGCTTTTTCGAGACCCACCGGCCTTTCCCACGGGATCGCTACCAACCGGCCGACGCCGCTGCTGTCAATCCGCCCAACTACCTGCCCGACACCGTCGAGGTCCGCCAGGATCTGGCCGACTTCTACGGCTCAATCTCGACCGCCGACGCCGCTGTCGGCCGACTACTCGACGCCCTCGCGGCCAGCGGACTCGACGCCAGCACGTGGGTGGTCTTCTTCACCGACCATGGTCCGGCCTTCCCTCGGGCGAAATCCACGCTGTACGACGCCGGAACGGGTATCGCGATGATCATTCGTCCGCCGACTAAAGCGGCAATGGCGCCAAGGGTTTACGACGATCTGTTCAGCGGCGTGGATTTGGTCCCGACCCTGCTGGGCCTCCTCGGCATTGCCGTACCGGCCGACATCGAGGGCATCTCCCACGCACAGGCGCTGCTTGCGGCGGACGACAGCGCCACGCCGGCGCGCGATCATGTGTACACCGGCAAGACTTATCATGACTCGTTCGACCCGATCCGCGCGATCCGTACGAAAGATTTCAGCTACATCGAGAATTACGCGCACCGGCCGCTACTGGATCTGCCTTGGGATATCGAAGCGAGCCCGTCCGGACACGCCGTCGCACCGCTGGTCAGGGCTCCTCGACCGGAACGCGAACTTTATGATCTGCGCACAGATCCCGCCGAGGCCGATAACCTGCTAGCCGAAGACGGCACCGAGGTAGACGATGCGATCGCCGCCGATCTCGCTGTCCGGCTGCATAATTGGCGACAGCAGACCGGCGACGTCATACCATCTGACTTCGCCGGTAGCCGCATAGCGGCACGCTATATCGAAACGTACTTGCAGATCTATGAAAAGACTTTGACCAGTCGGTCGGCGATCGCCACCGACCGCGGTATCGAAGACGAAGTCAAACACACCGAGCAATAGTTGTGTTCAACGTGAACGTAATCCGTATAAAACCGACCACCGTGAGGTGCAGTTAGGCTCAGCTAGTGCCTGCGCATCCGACGTCGTATCTCGTGCTCGCCTCGCAGCGCTGTGGCAGCACGTTGCTGGTCGAGTCGTTGCGCGCAACCGGCAGCGCCGGCGAGCCGCAGGAGTTCTTCCAGTACCTGCCGACGACCGGCATGGCACCCCAGCCCCTGGAGTGGTTCGCCGGGGTCGAGGACGAGACGATCCTGCGGCTGCTCGATCCGCTGGAGCCGGGCACCCCGGACACCGCTTCGTCCGTCGCCTGGCGCGAGCACATCCGCAGCTCCGGCCGGACACCCAACGGCATCTGGGGCGGCAAACTGATGTGGAACCAGACACCGCTGCTACAGCAGCGGGCGGCCGGATTACCCAATCGCACCGGTGACAATCTGCGGGCAGCGATTCGCGACGTGATCGGAAGCGAACCGGTTTACGTGCACGTCTATCGGCCGGACGTGGTTTCACAGGCGGTGTCGTTCTGGCGGGCGGTGCAGACTCGAGTGTGGCGCGGCCGCCCCGACCCGGAGCGCGACTCACAGGCCACGTACTACCCCGCCGCCATCGCCCACATCGTCACGATGATGCGGGACCAGGAGGAAGGCTGGCGTAACTGGTTCGCCGAAGAGCACATCGACCCGATTGACGTCGCCTATCCGGTGCTGTGGCGCAACCTGACCGCGATCGTCGCCGCGGTGCTGGAGGCGGTCGGCCAAGATGCACGGCTGGCTCCGACGCCGGTGCTGGAACGCCAGGCCGATCAACGCTCCGACGAGTGGGTGGATCGCTATCGCGCCGACGCGCAGCGATTGGGACTGCCGCAGTAGGCGGTAGGTCACCCGCCCACCTGCGCGACGACGAACACTCGCCGAAACGGGAAAAAGGTGGTCCCGTCGTGCCGGGGCGGATAGGCGTCGGAGAGCAGCGGAATGAGCTCCTGGCGAAACTGTTGGTATTCCTCGTCGTTGAGCCGTTCGCGCACCGGCAGCAGTGCGGTGCCGCTGATCCAATCCAAGACCGGATGCTCGCCGGTCAGCTGGTGAACGTAGGTGGTTTCCCACGCGTCGACGGTGCACCCGGCGTCGATCAGCAGCTCGGCGTAATGCGCCGGGTTATCGACCACGGTCCCCACCCGAAACGGAGTGTCGCGCAAGGTCTTTGCATACGGCTCGCGACGCGCCACCGCGCGCACCGCGGAATGCGACGGGGTCTCGAAGTTGCCCGGCATCTGAATTGCGATCCACGCTCCGGCGTCCAGCTTTTCGGCCCACCGGACCATCAGCTCTTCGCGTTCGGGCACCCAATGCGCAGCCGCGTTACTCAGCACCACATCGGTATCGGGCTGAGGCGTCCAGGTTCTCAGGTCTCCAACGGTCGCGTCCACGCCGCGCTCGCGGGCGGCGGCGATCATCTCCGGTGAGCTGTCCAGCCCCTCGATCACCGCGTCCGGCCACCGTCGGACCAGCTGCAGGGTCAGGTTGCCCGGGCCGCAGCCCAGGTCGACCACTCGGCGTGGCTGCTGGGCACCCACCCGGGCCAGCAGGTCGTAGAATGGCCGGGCCCGGTCGTCGGCGAAGGCCAGGTAGACGTCTGGATCCCACATCTTGATCCTCTCTGATCAACAGCCCGCGAGGCGCCTGGTATAGACAAACCGTATTACTTGCTGCTTGCCGGACGAGTTGAGGATGGGTGATGGCCGACGAAGACGAGGCTGCGGAGGTCCGGCAGTTCTGGTCGCAGCTGGGCTTGCCCGGGGTGATCGATGTGCACACCCATTTCATGCCGAAATCGGTGATGGACAAGGTGTGGCACTACTTCGATTCCGCCGGCCCGCTGCTAGGTCGCGAATGGCCGATTACCTATCGGGCAGCGGAATCCCAGCGACTAGAAATGCTGCGGCAGTTCGGCGTCCGTGGTTTCACCGCGCTGGTCTACCCGCACAAGCCGCAGATGGCGGCGTGGCTGAATCAATGGGCCGCCGAGTTCGCCCGGTCGACTCCGGATTGCCTTGCCACCGCGACGTTTTATCCCGAGCCGGACGCCGCAGACTACGTCGAGGCGGCGATCGGTTACGGCACCCAAGTCTTCAAAGCACACGTTCAGGTAGGTCGTTACGACCCGAATGACCCACTGCTCGACCATGTCTGGGGAGTGATCGAGGACGCCCGGATACCCGTGGTTATTCACTGCGGCTCTGGACCGGTTTCCGGCGAACACACCGGGCCTGAGCCGATACGTCGCCTACTACACCGCTATCCGCAGCTGCGGCTGATCGTCGCGCACCT
>DASZKQ010000397.1:0-3937 GCA_035552835.1 Mycobacterium sp.
GCTGACCCCCTCGGCCAGCCCGGCAAGCACCGCGGCGTTGACATCTTCGGCCGCAACCCCGGCTACCCGGTTGGCCGGAAGCGCCTCGGCCACCTTCCATCCGGACTTGACGTCGCGCAGCGCATCACCACCACGCAGGTAGGGCCACTCGCCCGGCAGCGGCGGCTCCGGCAGCTCGTCGAGCGCGGTGTAAAGCGGGCGGATCGCGAAGCCCTCATAGGTCGGGCTGTCGAGCAGCCGCTCGGGTTCTGACCCCAGGGCCTCTAGGTCCTTGGCATCCCGCTGGGCGCTCTTGGCCAGCACTCCGGCCACCGCCGTGCGCCAGCGGGCGCGCCCCTGTGCGGGGTCGGCGGGCCCAACGGACACATCGACTGACACCGGCGGCTCCCTTGTCGCAGCATGTGGCGGCGCCAACGCTGGCCTGCCACTTGACCACCAGGCTAAATGATCGTCGGCGACGGCCTGGAGGCGACCGGCGCCAGCCGGCAAGCCCCGACGAACCGCAAAAGTTAGGCGTACCTTACTAAGGTAAGAAAGGCTAATGTTAGGTCGATCATGCTTACTCGGGCGCAGCGGGCACGCGATCAATCCAGATCGGTGATCGTGCTTGCTCAGTTGCCCCCCGGTCGGCGGGCAACGGTAATAGGCACGGTGCCGCAGGCGCCCCCCGCGGTGGCAAGCCGGCTGGCTCAACTGGGCTTTCGATCGACCGCCCACGTCGATGTGATCCGTCGCGCACCGCTGGGTGACCCAACCATTTACCGGGTCCAAGACACCGAACTGTGCCTGCGCCGCCGCGAGGCGCAGCTGATCACGGTCGTCCCCGAACCGGAGCGATGACCGCCTGCCATGACGTCGCCGGCGCCCCGGTCACCGTCGCCGGGGTGCGGCGGGTGGCCCTGGTCGGCAGCCCGAACGCCGGTAAAACCAGTGTTTTCAATCACCTGACCGGATTGCGCGCCAAGACCGGCAATTATCCGGGCGTCACGGTCGGCCGCAGCGTCGGCACCACCCACGTCGACGGCGTGACGATCGCCGTGGAAGATCTGCCCGGCACCTACAGCCTCGACCCGATCAGCCCGGACGAGCAGGTGGTGACCGACCTGCTGGCCGGCGAATATCCCGACATCGATCGGCCCGACGCGCTGGTGCTGGTCGCCGACGCCACCACGCTGCGCCGCTCAATCATGTTGGTGGGACAGGTGTTACGGCTCGATCTGCCGTGCTTGCTCGCGCTGACCATGGGCGATGAATTGACGTCGCGCGGCGGCCGGATCGACGTCGACGCGTTGTCGACGGCGCTGGGTATCCCGGTCGCCGCGGTCGTCGCCCACCGCGGGTCGGGCATCGACACCCTGCGGGCGCAGCTGCCGTCGTTCGACCAATGGCAACGTCCGCCGGTACTCCCGCCAGCCGACCCAGACGCCATCGACGCGTGGGGACGGTCGGTGCTTGACGCGGCCGACTATGTTGCGCCGCAACCGGATCGGCGCACCCACCGAATCGACCGAGTGCTGCTGCACCCGCTGTGGGGCACCATCGCCTTCTTCACCGTGATGTTCTACTTCTTCCAGGTCCTGTTCACCGCCGCCGCGCCACTGCGAGACGGCATCGCCAACGCCCTGACCTGGCTGGGCGGGCAGGTCGCCGAGCACGTCGGTAATCCGGTCCTCCGCGTTCTGCTCGGAGAGGGGCTTATCGGCGGGGTCGGCACTGTGCTGCAGTTCATCCCGCAGATCGTGTTGCTGTTCTTGCTGATCGCGTTTCTGGAGAACGTCGGGTACATGTCGCGGGCGGCGTTTTTGATGGACCGAGTGATGGCCAAGACGGGGTTGGAGGGCCGCGCCTTCGTCGCGATGCTGTCGTCGTTCGCCTGCGCGATCCCGGGCATCATGGCCACCCGGACGTTGCCGTCGTCGCGCGACCGGATCGCCACCATCGTCACTGCGCCGTTGATGACCTGCTCGGCCCGGCTGCCGGTGTATACGTTGCTGGTCGGTCTGCTGGTGGCACCGCAAACGCACTGGTGGGGGCTCAGCGCACAGGGCGTGACGATGTTCCTGCTGTACCTGGGCGGCGGCACCTCTTCCCTGATCGCCGCGTCGGTGGTCAAGTCGACGATTCTGCGGGGTGATCTGCTGCCGTTCACGATGGAGCTTCCGCCTTATCGAATGCCGTCCCCGCAGGCGATGCTGGCCGCGATGTGGAGTGCAGCCAAGGTGTTCCTGCGGAAGGCGGGAACCATCATCCTGGGCACTTCTTTGGTGTTGTGGGCGCTGCTCAATCTGCCGGTCCGAGAGGCGCAGACCCGTGGACTATCCGCGACCGATGCCACGGCATACGTGATGAACCACAGCTACGCCGCCGACGTGGGCCGCGCGGTAGCGCCGGTGTTCGCCCCGCTGGGCTTCGACTGGCGTACCGATGTCGCCCTGGTCGGCTCGTTATCGGCGCGCGAAGTGTTCGTCTCGACCCTGGGCCAGGTGTCGGCGGCGACGAATCCCGAGAATCCACGCGAAGCGTTGGCCTCGTTGACCGACGAGCACGGCCACCGGGTCTTCACCGCGCCAACGGTCATAGCGCTGATGACGTACTTCATCTTCGCGTTGCAGTGCATGTCGACGATTGCCGTGATGCGCCGTGAGACCAACTCGTGGCGATGGCCGGTCTTCGCGTTCTCCTACATGTTTGTCCTCGCATGGGTAATGGCGTTTGCCGCCCGAACGATTGCGGTAGGCCTGGGCGCATGATCCCGATTCACGCCACCGCCACCGCCGACCCGCAACAGCTGCGCTGGGTGATCGCCGACGATCGGCTGCCGCCCGCCGGCGCAGTCCGCCGGGCCCCCGGCCGTCTCGGCGCCTTGCTGGACCGCGCGGTAATTGACGAGATAGTCATCCGCACCGGCGATGTACTGATCACACTCAGCGCCGGGAATCGCTGGCGTGATTTCGGCGATGACGTCCGCGAAGCCCTCACCGATGCACTGCTGGACCCGGCGGGTTGGCAAGTCGACGCCTCAGACGGCACCGGCCAGCTGGCGGCGATCGCCGCGGAGTTGCTCGCCGGTCCGATCGGCGCGCTCGCCGAATCGCATGGTGGGTCGATCGAGTTGGTCTCGGTGGTCGGTCACACCGTGACGGTGGGGATGTCGGGCGCATGCCACGGTTGCCCGGCGGCCAGCTCTACCCTCCACGACACGTTGCAGCGAGAACTGCGCCGGCGGGTCGGCCAACAGGTCACGGTTTGCACCGAAAATGATTCGGCTGCAACGCCATTGGGCAAGAAGCTGTTGTCCCTAATAGTCCCGTTGATCCGCTGAGGTATTTGTCACCTCCGGTGGGCGTCGGCGGGCGCCGAGACCCGTACTCTTGAATCCTGTGACGGCGCCCGCCACCAGGAGATTTACCGACGCGCTGCGCCGCCTGGCCGCAGCAGTCGTGACGACGGCACGCCAGGTGTCCAAACGGCGGATCGTTGTGACGGGTTTGGTGGTGGCGGTCTTGGTCGCGGTGGCGCTGCTGGTTCCGCTGCCCACCGCGGTGCAAATGCGGGACTGGGCGACCTCGGTGGGCCCATGGTTCCCGCTGGCCTTTCTGGCAGCCCACATTGTGGTGACGGTGTTGCCGTTTCCGCGTACTGCGTTCACGTTGGCCGCCGGTCTGCTGTTTGGGCCGCTGCTCGGGGTAACGCTAGCGGTGGTGGCCAGCACGGCCAGCGCGGTCATCGCGCTGGTGTTGGTCCGCGCAGCCGGCTGGCAACTCAGCCGGTTGGTTCGCCACCAGGCCGTGGAGGCGGTCGACGCCCGTCTGCGCGACCGCGGCTGGATTGCGGTGATGTCGCTGCGGCTGATCCCGGCGGTGCCGTTTTCGGTGCTGAACTACGCCGTCGGCGCGTCGGCCATTCGGGTGCTGCCATACACGTTGGCGACGCTGGC
>DASZKQ010000398.1:0-3457 GCA_035552835.1 Mycobacterium sp.
CGGCCGGGCCGATCAAGCTGCTGCAGCCCAAGCAGTACGGTGGGTTCGAAGCTCACCCAAGGGAATTCGCCGAGACGGTGATGGCCGTGGCGTCGCTGGACGGCGCGGCGGGATGGATCTGCGGGGTAGTGGGCGTGCACCCTTGGCAGCTGGCATTCGCCGACCCCAAAGTACGCGAAGAGGTCTGGGGCACCGACGACAACACCTGGATGGCCTCACCGTATGCGCCCACCGGCATCGCCGTCCCGACCGACAGCGGCTACGTCTTCAACGGCCGCTGGCAATTCAGCTCCGGCACCGACCACTGCGACTGGATTTTCCTCGGCGCCATGCTGGGTAATCCCGACGGCAGCATCGCCGACCCGCCGAGCATGCTGCACATGATCCTGCCCCGCAGCGACTATCAGATCGTCGATGACTCCTGGAATGTGGTGGGGCTGAAGGGAACCGGCTCCAAGGACATCATCGTCCGCGACGCTTTCGTGCCGTCCTACCGGGTCATGAACGGCGACCAGGTCATCGACGGCACCGCGCAGAAGGAAGCCGGTGTCAGTGAAGCGCTTTACAAGATGCCGTGGTCGAATATGTTCCCGCTTGGCATTACCGCCGCCGTGATCGGCATCTCCGAAGGAGCGCTGGCCGCCCACCTTGACTACCAGCGCGGCCGGGTGGGTGCGCAGGGCACCGCGATCAAAGATGATCCGTATGTGTTGTTCGCGATTGGCGAAGCGGCCTCCGACATCAACGCCGCCCGCCAGGAGTTGCTGGCGAATGTCGACAAGATGTGGGACATCGTGGAATCCGGCAGGGACGTGTCATTTGAGGAACGCGCCATTGGCCGGCGCACCCAGATCCGAGCCGCATGGCGGGCGGTCATGGCCGTCGACCAGATCTTCGCGCGCTCGGGCGGCAACGCGATACGGATGGACAAACCGCTGCAACGGTTCTGGCGTGACGCACACGCCGGGCTCAACCATGCGATCCATGTGCCGAGCACCGTCTACCACGCCGCCGCGTTGAGTTCGATGGGACTCGAGCCCGCCGACCCGTTGCGGGCGATGATCTGAACAAACATGACTGACATCAAAAGCCTGGGCTACATCACGATCCAGACCAGCGACATCGACCGCTGGCGCACCTTCGCGTTCGACGTGCTCGGCTTTGCGCAGGGCAGGGGACCCGACTCCCTCAAACAAAAAGACGCGCTCTACTTGCGGATGGACGAGCGTTTCGCACGCATCATCGTCGTCCCCGGCGATACCGACCAGGTCGTGCATATCGGCTGGGAGGTACGCGACGGGGCTGCGCTGCAACGGGTTCGGGAGTCACTGGAGCGCGGCGGTGTCGCCGTCAAACCGCTGTCGGTCGAGGAGGCCGACGCGCGGCGGGTTGAGGAAGTCATCTCGTTCACCGATCCGACCGGCACCACGACCGAGGTGTTCTTCGGTCCGGCACTTGACCATAGCCCGGTGGTGACGCCCTTCGGCGCGACGTTCGTGACCGGTACACAAGGCCTGGGCCACGTGGTGTTGCCGACGATGGACCCGGCCCGCACGTTCGCGTTCTACTCCGAGGTGCTGGGCTTCAGGCCGCGCGGCGCCATGCGACTGCCTGCGCCACCTGAGTTCGGCCCGCTGCGAATCCGATTCTTCGGTGTCAACGAACGCCACCACAGCCTGGCGTTGTGTCCGGCGCCGCACGGCGGGGCGCCGGGTCTGGTGCACATCATGGTCGAGGTCGACTCCCTCGACGCCGTCGGCCGAGCACTGGATCGCGTTGCGCAGAAGGGTTTTCCGCTATCATCGACGCTCGGTCGGCACACCAACGACAAGATGATCTCGTTCTACGTCCGAGCGCCCGGCGGCTGGGACATCGAATTCGGCACCGACGGCATGAAAGTCGACGAAACGTACTACACCGCTGAGGAGATCACCTCCGACAGTTACTGGGGTCACGACTGGTCCGGCAGCCAGCCGCTGGCGGCGATGTGACCGCGACGGTCGCGCCCGTCAACGCTCGCGATATCGCAAACTGGGATCTCCAGGCCGATGTGGTGATCGCCGGCTACGGCATTGCCGGTGCGGCGGCGGCGATCGAGGCCGTACGGGCGGGCGCCGAGGTGGTGGTGTTGGAGCGCGCCGGCGGTTGGGGTGGCGCCGCGGCGCTGGCCGGCGGATTCATCTATCTCGGTGGCGGCACGCCGATCCAAAAAGCCTGCGGTTTCGAAGATTCCGTCGACAATATGCGCACCTATCTGTGCGCGGCGATGGGTCCGGGCGCCGACGAACACCGAATCGCCGATTACTGTGCCGGCAGCCTCGAGCATTTCGACTGGCTGGTGCGGTGCGGTGTGCCCTTCAAGCCCAGCTTCTGGGGTGAGCCGGGCTGGGAACCGCCCGACGACGACGGGCTGATGTACACCGGTGGCGAGAATGCATTCCCGTACAACGAGATTGCCACGCCCGCGCCGCGCGGGCATGTGCCGCAGATGCGGGACAAGCGGACCGGAGAAAAGGGCGGCGGCTACATGCTGATGAAGCCGCTGGTGGAAACCGCGACCGCCCTTGGTGTTCATAGCATCGTGGATACCCGGGTGCAGCGGCTGGTCGTTGAGAGCGACGGGCGAGTGGTCGGGATCATCGCCCGCCAGTACGGAGCTGAGCTCGCTGTGCGGGCGCGGCGCGGGGTGGTGCTAGCCACCGGCAGCTTCGCCTACAACGAGTCGATGGTGGCGCGGTTTGCACCGCGGATCGCCGGTCGGCCGGCTGCCGCGATCGAAGAGCATGACGGAATCGCGATTCAGCTGGCGCAGGCACTCGGCGCCGACCTGGCCCACATGGACGCTACCGAAGTGGCGTTCTTGGTCGACCCGCAGTTGGTGGTGCGTGGCATCTTGGTCAACGGCCGGGGACAGCGCTACGTGGCCGAGGACACCTATCCGGGGCGCATCGGGCAACTGACGCTTTACCAGCAGGACGACACGGCGTTCCTGGTGCTCGACGCCGAGGCGCATGAGCAGGCGATGGCCGCGCGGTCGGCGACCCCCTTCCTGCTGCGACCGCCGACCTGGGTCTGCGAGAGCGTGGTCGAACTGGAAAACGAGATCGGTCTGCCGTCCGGCTCGTTGCAGGCGACTGTGGCGGCCTATAACGACGGTGCCGCGCGGGGTGACGATCCGCTGCTGCACAAGAAACCGGAGTGGCTGCGCCCGATCGGCACGCCGGTGGGCGCCATTGACCTGCGCGGCAGCACCGGCGGCTTCACGCTCGGCGGTCTACACACGACGCTGGCCGCCGAGGTGCTACATGTCAGCGGCGAACCGATCCCGGGCCTGTTTGCGGCCGGACGTGCCACTGCCGGACTCGCCGCGTGGGGGTATGCCAGCGGCATCTCCTTGGGTGACGGCAGCTTCTATGGCCGCCGTGCCGGGCGGACCGCCGCCACCGCTTAGCCTCAC
>DASZKQ010000399.1:0-2385 GCA_035552835.1 Mycobacterium sp.
CCGGAGGGTTTCAGCTGGCTGTACAACTTCATCAAGGCTCAGGGTGAACGCAACTACGGCAAGATCTACGTCCGTTTCCCCGAAGCCGTCTCGATGCGAGAGTATCTCGGCGCGTCACACGGCCCGATCGTCGCGGATGAAGCCGCCAAACGGCTTGCGTTGCAAAAGATGTCGTTCGAAGTCGCATGGCGGATTCTGCAAGCGACCCCGGTGAATGCCACCGGTCTGGTATCGGCACTGCTACTGACCACCCACGGGTTGGCATTGACGCTCGGGCAATTGCACCACACCCTGCAGGACTCACTGGATTATCTCGAACGCAAACAAACCCCGATGTCTACCAGTGCGCTGCGGCTGCGCACACCCAAAGGCGTCCGGGCGGCGGTGGACGAGCTGTCCAACGGCCATCCGGTCACCCGCATCGACAGTGGCCGAGAACCCGTGTGGCGCATCGCCCCCGAGAACGAGCACACGGCAGCGTTCTACCGCAACTCGGTGATACACGCATTTCTAGAGACCGTCATCGTCGAATTGGCGCTGGCGCACGCCGGTCACTCCGAAGGTAATCGGCTGGAGGCGTTCTGGAACCAGGCGATGCGGCTGCGCGACCTACTGAAATTTGACTTCTACTTTGCCGATTCGGCCGCCTTTCGGCAAAACATCGCCGAAGAGATGGCGTGGCATGAGGATTGGGAAGCGCACGTTGCCGGGGGCAGCGCCGAGATCGACGCAATGCTGTACGCGAAGCGGCCGCTGATGTCGGACGCGATGCTGCGGGTGTTCTTCGAGGCCTACGAGATCGTGGCTGATGTGCTGCGCGACGCGCCGACGGACATCGGTGAAAAGGAACTCACCAAGTTGGCACTCGGTGTCGGTCGCCAGTACGTCGCGCAGGGCCGGGTGCGCAGCAGCGAGCCGGTATCCACCCTGCTGTTCGCGACCGCACGCCAGGTTGTGGCCGACCAGGACTTGCTGAAACCCGCGCCGGACTTAGTCGAGCGTCGGACCGCATTTCGCCGAGAGTTGCGATCCATTCTGCAGGATTTCGACCATGTCGCACGGATCGCGCGCAACCAGTTCGTCGCCCGCGAGGTGGAGGCGCGGGGCGCACGGGGCGACGATCAATAGCCGGCAGGCACCTACCAATACTCTTGATGCATGACGGGTGCTTCGGCCACTAAACGCGGCGCGGCGGTGTGGCCGCTGCTCGCCGGAGTGGCGGTGCTGGCCGGGTGCACCGCGGCCGGGATCGGGGCGATGTCGGTGGCTGCTGCACTGACCGCAACCGGGCTACCCGACCCCGGTCCGGTGACCACGCTGGGCTTGCCGTTTGTTCGGGCGGTCGGGGAGGTCGCGGCGGCCGTGGCCGTGGGCGCGTTTCTTTTCGCTGCGTTCTTGGTTCCGCCGCAGCACAACGGCGTCCTCGACGCCGACGGCTACCGTGCGGTCCGGATCGGCACGGTAGCGGCCGGGGCATGGGCGGTATGCGCCGCGCTGCTGGTCCCACTGACGATTTCCGACGTCTCCGGTCAACCGATTACCGCCCACCTCAACCCGGCGACGATCTGGTCCGTGGCCAGCCTGATCAACATCGCGACGGCCTGGCGGTTGACGGCGTTGCTGGCTGCGGCGGTGATGTTGGCGAGCCTGCCGGTGCTGCGCTGGTCATGGACGCCGCTGCTGTTGGTCGCCGCATTGGTAACCCTGATACCGCTCGGGCTGACCGGCCACTCGTCGGCGGGCGGTTCCCATGACCTGGCCACCAACAGCCTGCTGATCCACCTGGTGGCGGCGAGCCTGTGGGCCGGTGGTCTGCTGGCGCTGCTGGCCCACGTCATCCGCGGCGGACAGCACGCCGACCTGGCCGCGCGGCGATTCTCCGTCATCGCGTTGTGGTGTTTTGTTGCGATGGCGCTCAGCGGAATCGTCAACGCTGTGGTGCGGGTTCTGCCGTCGGATCTGCTGACTACCGACTACGGGCGGCTGGTGCTCGCCAAGTTCGGCGCGCTGTGTCTGCTCGGTGTCGCCGGCTGGCGTCAGCGGCGCAGCGGAGTCGCTGCGCTGCAAGCGGATCCGAGTTCGCGTGCTGCCCTGCTCCGGCTGACGCTCATTGAGGCGCTGATCTTCGGCGTCACGTTCGGCATCGCCGTCGGCCTGGGGCGCACACCGCCACCGCCGCTGCCGATCGGCATCCCCTCGATTCCCGACGTGGCGATCGGCTACGACTTCGCCGGACCGCCCACCCCGGCGCGGGTGCTGTTCGACTGGCGCTTCGACCTAATTTTCGGCACGGCCGCCTTGGTGTTCGCCGCGCTATACCTGGCCGGAGTGCGGCGGCTCCGGCGCCGAGGCGACCACTGGCCAGCGGGCCGGACCGTGTCCTGG
>DASZKQ010000400.1:0-3743 GCA_035552835.1 Mycobacterium sp.
ACTCGGCATCAGCTCCACACAGAATGTTGATTGTCGGTGCTGCGCTGGTCCTGCGCACCGCGGTCCGTATACCTGACACCAGCGATTCCCCTTCGCTCCTGCCACCGCTGCGGCGGCTCCGTGTTCGATCCAGACCACCGACGCGATCTGCGCCACACTCCGCACGTCGGTGTTACCTGTATCTCACTGTGTGCATAAGCTACGTGGTCAGGTATCAATTACGCAACAGTCCGATACACCCTTTTTTGGGACGACCGTGCAGTCCGATCATGAAAGTGCCCCTGAAATGCGTCGGAGCGACGGCTGAAACGCCCCTGAGCTGCGACTGAGAGAAACCTGAGCGGTTACATCGGCGAAATTTTCGCGAGCACACCACTCGAAGCAACTTGCATCGCGGCGCCGCTAATCTAGTAGCCATGCCGGAGCGCCCCACAACTGCGATCACCGTCGCCAAGCTCGTCGGGTGCTGCCTTCTCGCCAGCGTCGTCGTCGCGGCCCTGCTGTTCCCCGTGGTCGGCGGTATCGGGCTGGCATCCAATCGGGCCTCCGAAGTCGTCGGCAACGCATCGGCTCAACTGCTGGAGGGCGAAGTCCCGGCGGTGACCACCATGGTCGACGCGAAGGGCAACACGATCGCTTGGCTGTACTCGCAACGGCGCTTCGAGGTACCCAGCGACAAGATTGCCAACCCTATGAAGCTGGCAATCGTTTCGATCGAAGATAAGCGGTTTGCCGACCACAACGGCGTGGACTGGAAGGGCACCCTGACCGGGCTGGCCGGCTACGCATCGGGCGACGTCGAGACCCGCGGTGGCTCCACGATCGAGCAGCAGTACGTGAAGAACTATCAGCTGCTGGTAATCGCGCAGACCGACGCCGAGAAACGCGCGGCCGTCGAGACCACGCCGGCGCGCAAACTGCGCGAGATTCGGATGGCGCTCACCCTCGACAAGACCTTCACCAAACCGGAGATCCTGACCCGCTACCTGAACCTGGTGTCCTTCGGTAACAACGCCTTTGGCGTGCAGGATGCGGCGCAAACGTACTTCGGTATCAACGCGTCCGAACTGAGCTGGCAGCAGGCGGCCCTGCTGGCCGGCCTGGTCCAGTCGACCAGTGCGCTGAATCCCTACACCAATCCGGACGGCGCGCTGGCCCGCCGAAATCTGGTCCTGGACACCATGATTGAAAACCTACCCAATGAGGCCGATGCGCTGCGCGCCGCAAAGGCTGAGCCATTGGGAATCTTGCCGCAGCCCAAAGAGCTACCGCGTGGCTGCATCGCAGCGGGTGATCGGGCGTTCTTCTGCGACTACGTGCAGGCCTACCTGGCCCGTGCCGGCATCAACAAGGAGCAGCTTGCCAGGGGCGGCTACTTGATCCGCACCAATTTGGACCCCGACGTGCAGGAGCCGATCAAGCACGCGATCGACACCTACGCCAGCCCCACCCTCGAGGGCATTGCCAGTGTAATGAGCGTGATCAAGCCGGGCAAAAACTCGCACAAATTGGTGGCAATGGCCAGCAACCGCACGTACGGGTTGAACAGCGAGGCCGGCGAGACCATGCGTCCGCAGCCGTTCTCTCTGGTTGGCGACGGCGCCGGATCCATCTTCAAAATCTTCACCACCGCCGCGGCAATGCAGATGGGGATGGGTATCAACGCCCAACTCGATGTGCCGGGCAGGTTCCAGGCCAAGGGCATGGGGACCGGCGGCGCCAAGGGTTGCCCCAAGGAGACCTGGTGCGTGATCAACGCCGGTAACTACCGCGGGTCGATGAATGTGACCGACGCGCTGGCCAGCTCGCCCAACACCGCGTTCGCCCGGCTGATCCAGCTGGTAGGAGTGCCACGCGCGGTCGATATGGCGATCAAGCTCGGACTGCGGTCCTACGCCGATCCCGGCAGCGCCCGCGACTACGACCCCGATAGCAACGAGAGCCTGGCCGACTTCATCAAGCGGCAGAACATCGGATCGTTCACGCTGGGCCCGTTCGAGCTGAACGCGCTGGAATTGTCGAACGTCGCGGCGACATTGGCCTCCGGCGGCACGTGGTGCCCACCGAATCCCATCGACAAGCTGATTGACCGTAACGGCAATCAAGTCGCGGTCACCACCGAGGCCTGCGACCAGGCAGTACCAGAAGGATTGGCCAACACCCTGGCCAATGCGATGAGCAAGGACGCGCTGGGCGGCGGCACTGCGTCGGGGTCCGCGGGGGCGGCGGGTTGGAACCTGCCGGTGTCGGGCAAGACCGGCACCACCGAGGCGCACCGGTCATCAGGCTTCGTTGGCTTCACCAACCACTACGCCGCGGCCAACTACATCTACGACGACTCGACTTCGCCGTCCGATCTGTGCTCCTCGCCGCTGCGACGCTGCGGCGACGGCAACCTCTACGGCGGTAACGAGCCGGCCCGCACCTGGTTTACCGCGATGAAGCCCATCGCCACGATCTACGGTGACGTGCACCTGCCGCCGACTGACCCGCAGTACGTCGAAGGCGGCCCCGGTTCTCGCGTCCCGAGCGTCGCGGGTCTCGACGTCAACGAGGCGCGTGACCGCTTGAAGGATGCCGGTTTCCAGGTCGCCGAACAACCTGCGTCGATCAACAGCAGTGCGAAGTACGGCGAGGTGGTCGGAACTTCACCCAACGGCCAGACGATCCCGGGCGCGGTGGTCACCATTCAAACCAGTAACGGCATCCCGCCGGCGCCGCCCCCGCCACCAGAGGGCCTGGGTCCGGTGCCGGTGGGCTCGCAAGTCATTGAGATCCCGGGGCTGCCGCCGATCACGATCCCAATCCTGGCGCCGCCACCGCCGGCTCAGCCACCGCCATAGGCGGTCTCGGGGCGTGTGGCCTGATGCCGACCGACGTACGGCAGTAGGCTGGCCTGCATGCCTTCCGCCAACTCCGCTCTGAAAAGCACCGGCGTCATTGCGGTCGGATCGGCCGTCGCCGGTATCGGCTACGCCTCGATCATCGAACGCAATGCGTTCGTGCTGCGAGAGCTGACCATGCCCGTGCTGACGCCGGGCTCGTCGCCGCTGCGGGTGCTGCACATCAGCGACATCCACATGCGTCCCGGTCAGCGCCGCAAGCAGGCGTGGCTACGCGAACTCGTGAGCTTGGAGCCCGACCTGGTCGTCAACACCGGCGACAACCTGGCGCACCCCAAGGCGGTGCCTTCGGTCATCCAGAGCCTCAGCGATCTGCTTTCGCTGCCAGGCATTTTCGTCTTCGGCAGCAACGACTACTTCGGACCGCGCCCGAAGAACCCGCTGAACTACGTGACGAAGCCGGGTCACCGTGTGCACGGTCAGCCGATGCCCTGGCAGGACCTGCGGGCGGCATTCACCGAGCGCGGCTGGCAAGATCTCACCCACAACCGTCGCGAATTCGAGGTGTCGGGACTGCACATCGCGGCCGCAGGCGTGGACGACCCGCACATCGCGCGGGATCGCTACGAGGCGATTGCTGGCCCGGCCAGCCCGGCCGCCAATCTGCGGCTGGGGCTGACCCATTCGCCGGAGCCCCGCGTGCTGGACCGCTTCGCCGCCGACGGGTACCAACTGGTGATGGCCGGCCACACCCATGGCGGACAGCTGTGCTTACCGTTCTACGGAGCCTTAGTGACCAACTCGGGTCTGGACCGCTCCCGCGCCAAGGGCCCGTCGCGGTGGGGCGCCGCCATGCGTCTGCATGTCTCCGCCGGGATCGGCACTTCGCCGTTTGCGCCG
>DASZKQ010000401.1:0-4789 GCA_035552835.1 Mycobacterium sp.
CACCACCACCGCGCTGTTGGGCAACACCGTGCTGTGCCTTGATGCCCACCCACAGGTCTGGGCGCAGCTACACGCCGACCGCTCACTCTTCAGGGCTGCCTGTTCGGTTGGGAAGTGGCCGCGTGCTCGTACCGCGCGGCGGTATCGTGCGTTCAGGGATTCCATCGTTATCTGGAGCCGGTTGCGGAGTGTCCTGCATGTAGTTGACGAGGTGTTCGGATCCCGGGTTCTGCCTGGTGGACGTGGTTATCTGCGGCCGTCCATCACGCGGATTCCCTGGAGGTTCGATGCTTGTTCAGCGAGTGGTGATGCCTGCTTCGCGGCGTGAGTCGTGGGCGGTTCTCGGCGATGATGCCGTCCCGATCGAGCCGGTCGAGCGGTATTTGGCTTACCTGACTGACATCGAGCGGTCGCCGAACACGGTCAAGGCGTACGCGCACGATCTGAAGGACTGGTTTGTTTTCCTCGCTGGCAGGTGTGTGGACTGGCGGGAGGTCCGACTGGAGGACGTCGGCGAGTTCGTGGCGTGGCTGCGGTTGCCGCCGGAGGGCAGAGATGGGCGGGTAGCTGCGCTGCCGTCGGTGGAGCACCACTGCGGCGAGGCCTCAGTGAACCGGAAGCTCTCGGCCGTCAGCGCGTTCTATCAGCACGCCGCCCGCAATGGCGTGGACCTCGGCGAGCTGTTGACGACCTGGCAGCCGACTGGCCGGCGGGGGACGGCTTGGCGGCCGTTCATACAGCACATCAGCAAGGGCAAGGCTCAGCCGCGCCGGACGATCCGGCTCAAGGCGCCGCGCAAACACCCCAGGATCCTCACCGCCTGTGAGACCCAGACGATCCTGGACGCCTGTGACCGGCTGCGGGATCGACTGCTGT
The DNA here is from genome assembly GCA_035552835.1 of Mycobacterium sp. Lineage (GTDB taxonomy): Bacteria > Actinomycetota > Actinomycetes > Mycobacteriales > Mycobacteriaceae > Mycobacterium. Next base: position 877 of record DASZKQ010000401.1, read on the forward strand.
TCGCCCTTTTGTATGAGAGCGGCTGCCGGATTGGCGAGGCGCTGGGCCTGCGGCATGAGGACTTGGCCGCCGCCGAGCGGGAGATCACCATACGGCCACGAGACAACGACAACGGCGCCCGGACCAAATCACGGGAGCACCGCACGATTCCGGTCGATGCGAACCTGATCCGATTGTATGCCGACTACTTGCACGAGGAAGTCGGCGCGCTGGACTCCGACTACGTATTCGTCAACCTCTGGGGCCAGCCGCACGGACAGCCGGTGACCTACGCGACCGTCTATGACCTGGTCAAACGCCTGCGCCGGCGAACCGGGGTCGGTTTCGACCCGCATTGGTGGCGCCACTCTTATGCGACTCGTCTGCTTCGCGCCGGCACTCCGGTGGAGGTGGTGAGCAAGCTACTTGGCCACGTGTGCATCACCACCACGATCGACACATACGGCCATCTGACCGCCGAGGACGCACGCCGGGCGCTGCAGGCCGCCGGGTTCGTCACCGGTCGGGAGGTGCGTCTGTGACCGCCGCACCAAACAACACCTTGTCCCAACAGCCTGGCCTGCTGGCCAAGCTTATGGCCGCGATCCGAACGGAGTTCCGGGCCGATGTGCTTGTCTTCGGCGCCGATGACCCGGTGTTCGGCGGCGGAGCCTGTCGGGTCGGTGGATGCTCACGATCGGCCCGCAGCCAGAGCCTGTGTCCTGGACACCACCAGCGGTGGGTCCACGAGGGCCGACCGGATCTTGCTGTGTTCGCCGCCTCGACCGATCCTCGGTGGCGTCGTCAGCGGCCGAACCAGCGATGCAGGGTGCTCGGTTGTGGTTACGGCTCGGCCCGCGGTGGGATGTGTCAACTGCACGCTCAGCGGTGGGAACGCGCTGGCCGCCCCGATCTAGCAACGTGGTTGGCGGCGCCGCCGGCGGTGAGACAACCCGAGCCGGGATTGTCCTGCCGGATCGAGCACTGTGCTCTCTGGCCGCAGGCGGCGCTGCCGTTCTGCCACAGCCACGCCGCGACCTGGAGGGTCAACGGGCGACCGGATGTCAACCAGTTCGTCCGACGCTTCACCGAGTCGTCACTCACCGCGGACGAGACCATCGACCTCGGCCTGCTGGGTGGCCAGCTGAGGCTGGAGATGCAGTACGTCCTGCAGACCCGGCACGACGAACGCCGCGGCAAGGTCACGCCCGGCGTCGTCATGCGGGTAGTACGGCTGCTCGCCGATATGCCGGTGACGTCGCTGACCGATTACGACGAGCACACCTGGCACCAGCACGGCCGATCAGCGGTCCGTGACTCCCGCACCCGTGGTTTCCTCAGCTACGCCTATCGCGCCGTCGCCGACCTCGCTGAAGCCGGAGGCTGGGAAGCCGAGTACCCGCGCGACATCTGGCAGATGCGCCGCCTCGGGTTCGAGGGCGGACGGAGTCTGCGCTTCGACGTGATCTCCCAGCCCTGGCTGCGGGAACTGGCCAAACGGTGGACACGATGGCGTCTGGCCAGCGGTCTCGGCCTGGAAGCCGCCAGCCGTCCGATCCGCGTCATCACGCGGTTCGCACGGTTCTGTGACCGGGCGGGCATCGACGCGATCTCTGAGATCGACCGGCAGGTGCTGGAACGGTATCTCGCGGACCTGCACGCCGAGATGGCCGGCAGTCAGCGGCAGGGCAGCCATATCGGCCTGCTGGGCGGCTTCTTCACCGCGATACGTCAGCACCGCTGGGACACCGACCTGCCCACCAGCGCGATGTTCTTCACTGAGGACTACCCGAAACGGGCCGAGCGACTTCCCCGGGCGCTGGCCGAGCACGTGATGGCCCAGCTGGAAAGCATCGACAACCTCAACCGGTGGGACAACCCGACCTACCGGCTTGTCACGGTGATCCTGATGCGCTGTGGGCTGCGGGTCTCCGACGCACTGCGCCTGCCCTCCGACTGCGTGGTCACCGACGCCGACGCCGCGCCCTATCTGCGCTACTTCAACCACAAAATGAAACGTGACGCCCTGGTGCCCATTGACGAGGAACTCCGCGACCAGCTCGACCAGCAGCGTCAACGCAACGCCGATCGTTGGCCCGAGGGCACGTCCGGCCTGTTTCCTCGCCCCACCAAGAACCTCGACGGCACCGAGCCCACCTCCAGCTCGACCTACCGGTTGGCGCTCTATCGCTGGCTGGACCGCTGCGACATCCGCGACGAACACGGCCACCCGGTCACCCTCACGCCCCACCAGTGGAGGCACACCCTGGGCACACGCCTGATCAACCGCGACGTCCCGCAGGAAGTCGTCAGAGTCCTACTTGATCACGATTCACACATGATGACGGCGCATTACGCCCGGCTAAACGACAAGACCGTGCGCAAACACTGGGAACAGGCCCACAAGGTCAACATCAAGGGTGAGACCGTCAACCTCGACCCCGACGGGCCACTGGCCGAGGCAGCCTGGGCCAAGCAACGACTCGGTCGCGTCACCCAAGCCCTACCCAACGGCTACTGCGGCCTGCCACTGCAAAAGACCTGCCCGCACGCCAACGCCTGCCTAACCTGCCCAATGTTCGCGACAACGGCGGAGTTCCTGCCCCAGCACCGCGCGCAACGCCAGCAGCTCATTCAGATCATCTCCGCCGCCGAGGCCCGCGGCCAAGCACGTCTCATCGAGATGAATCAGCAGGTCCTCGGCAACCTCGACCAGGTCATCAATGCCCTGGACGACGACGAGAGCCAGACCGGCGAGGAGGTGGCCGATGCGGGTTGACAACTCCCGCCATGTCATCGCCGCCGCCCGGCGGCGATCAGAGGGCACACGCCGACGCGCCGTCACGGCACTGAGGCACCTCGACAACACCGGCACGCCGGTCACCTTTGACGCTGTCGCCAAGCAAGCCCGTGTCTCCCGATCATGGCTCTACAACCAGCCAGACCTCCGCACCGAGATCGAACGCCTCCGGCAGCGCCAGCAACCCGTCCGGCAACGGCTGGTGCCCGACCGACAACGCGCGTCCGAGGCCTCTCTGCGCCAACGGCTGGAAGTCGCCACAACCCGCATCCGCCAACTCGAAGTCGACAACAAGCGGCTACGCGACGCTCTCGCGGAGGTCCTCGGAGAACAGCGAGCCGCCGCGATCCTTGGCAACCACTGCGACACGCCGAGAAGACGAATTTCCTCGATCATCGGACCCTGCTGAGCACCCGCGTCAACAACACCGTCCACATCACGTAACAGCAGGTCACAGCAATGATCATTCCCAGAACTCAAGATAACTTGGGAATCCCTGAACGCACGATACCGCCGCGCGGTACGAGCACGCGGCCACTTCCCAACCGAACAGGCAGCCCTGAACTGCCTGTACCTTGTGACCCGCAGCCTGGACCCCACCGGGGCAGGCAGCGCCCGATGGACGATGCGTTGGAAGCCCGTGATCAACCCGTTCGCCATCACCTTCGGTGACCGCTGGCCGGCCGCCGAGACCTGCTAACTAACCACCAACGCCGAAAACACCGTTCGTGTTACGGACCCCTCCCAACAGATCAGGACGGTCCTGTCGGTGTTGGTGAGGACGTGGTCAGCAAGCTGTGCATCGGCATCTTTTGGGTAGGGACTGATAATCCGGGTGTTGGTTCGTTCGCTGATCGCAAGGATTGTCTAGTAGGTGCGGTGGGCGATGGTCTTGGCTTCGGTGTGAGCGGCTAGGGAAAGAGGTGATTGGGGCGCGAGGGCCGGCGCGGAGTGGGCCGACGGCGGGTTCGGAGAGTACGGCGAGGGCACCGGAACGTTGCCATCCCCGGGGAGTTAGGGAGTGCGTGTTCTGGTTTCCCGTGATGTCGATCCCGAGCAAGGGTCCGAGTGTCGCCTCGGGTGAGCGGGGTTCCGGGGTGTTCGGGCCGGTTTGGGCTGGTCAGGGTCTTAAGG
>DASZKQ010000402.1:0-3986 GCA_035552835.1 Mycobacterium sp.
GCCAAGCGGCCCAGCCAGTTCGGCCAGCGTCGGCAACAGCTTGTCAGGCCCGCCGAGCACTTGGATCACGACGTGGTTGGCGCCGGCCCGCAGATGCTCGCGTAGGCGGTTGGCGATCTGGTCGGGGGTGCCGTAGGCGACTAGGGCGTCGATGAACTTGTCGCTGCCGGGCGGGGTGAGGTCGGCGTCGGTGAAACCCAGTCGCTTGAAGTTGTTCACGTAGTTCGTGAGGTTGAGGTAGTTGTACGTGTTCAGAACCTTGCGGCCGACCGCGAGCGCCGCCTCGGCGTCGGCGATCGGCAGCACTTTGTGCTCGGGTGCCAGCAGTGCGTTCGGTCCGATGGTTTCGCGGGCCTGTGCGGTGTGTTCGGGTGTGGTGTTGTACGGGTGCGCTCCGACGGCTCGATCTGCCGACAGTCTCAACACACGCGGCCTGAGCGCGGCGAGCACGCGTTGGTTGGCCGGTACGCCGTATTCGTCCAGCTCGTCGAGGTAGTCGACCAGCGCGTCGTAGGGCTTGCGGTACTCCTCGGTGTGCTCGGGGTGGCCGGCTCCGATGCCGAGCACGAATCGGCCCGGATAGGCGGTATTGATGCGGTGAAACGACTCGGCGACGGTTTTGGCGTCCGCCGACCAGATGTTGACCACACCGGTCGCCACCTTTAGCGCGGTGGTGGACTCCAAAAACGGCTCCGCGAAAGACAATTCGGCGGCCGGCGAACCAGTAACCCATAGCGTGCCGTAGCCGAGCCGTTCGATTTCCTGGGCCTGCCCGGGGGTGACCCTCGGTCCAAAGTCGCGGTAGCTGGCGTTCGGGGGAAAGGTCCATGCGCCGAAGCTGCCGAGGTCTGGCGTGGCGGTGTCTGGTGTGGTCACTGCTGTTCCTCGCTGGATTAATGCTTGCTGAACCCGGTCGGGCGCACCACGATGACCACCCAGTCCGGTGCGTCGGAGGGAGCCTCTCCTCGGGGCGGGGCGTCGGGGGGAGGTTCGTCGCCGCTGTAGCGGTTGGCGATACGCCGAAAGAAGCTCGCCCCTGGGTCGGCCTCGATGCGCTCGACGTCGCCGCGCACTTCCAGATAGCGGTACGGGTTGTCGGGATCCGAGATCGACATGGCAACCCGCGGGTCGCGTTGTACATTGCGGTATTTCTGCCGCTTCGTGGTGTGCGCGAACCGCAGCAGCTCGCCGTCCCAGTCGAACCATATCGGACTCACTTGCACCGAACCGTCGGGCCGGGTCGTCGCCAAATGCCCGTACAGCGGGCGTTCAAGCAGATCGTGGTAGCCGGCGGGAACCGCAACCATATTCGCTCCTATCTAGATTTGTTCTGTGCCGACGATTCCGGGGAAATCGTCGAGCGACGTGTTTGGACTAAAGCCGTTTCACCGCAGGGGTACTCGAAATGGAGAGGCTCCGCGGTGGTTAGACCTGGGCCATGCCACCATCGACGCTCAGTTCAACGCCGGCCACGAAGCTGCTGTCATCGGAGGCCAAAAACAGTGCAGCGGCTGCGATCTCTTCGGGGCGGCCCAACCGGTTGAGTGGTACCGCCGCGGCGAACTGTGCCTTGTCGGGCTGACGGTCCAACATCGGAGTGTCGATCGGGCCCGGGCTCAACGTGTTGAACCGGATGCCGCGATCGTTGAACTCGCGGGTCCAGGTGCGGGTATAGGACCGCAGCGCGGCCTTGGTGGCGCTGTAGGCGCTGTAACCGGGAACGCCCATGTGGCCTGAGGTCGACCCGATCAGAATGACCGAGCCGCCGTTTCGGATCAGCGGCAGTGCCTTTTGCACCGTGAACAGCGTTGCGCGGGCGTTGAGGTTGAAGGTGGCATCGAACTTCTCCTCGGTGATCTTGCCCAGCATTTCGGCCTCCACCCGGGCCGAATTCGCCACCAGGATGTCCAAGCCACCCTCTTTGTCGAGGACCGTCGCGAACAACTTGTCCAGGTCGATGCTGGTGGTGACGTCGCCGGCGACGGTGCTCAGGCCGTCGCCGATCATCGCTTTGGCCTTGTCCAGCTCGCTTCGGCGGCGGCCCATGATGAAGACGTGGGCGCCTTCGTCGACGAACCTCTGTGCGGTCGCCAGCCCGATACCGCTGCTGCCGCCGGTGATCACGGCGACCTTGCCAGCCAGTCGTGCCATCAGTTGATCCTCCAATTTCGTGTTGTGCGCCGGACTGTGCCAGGTCAGTAGTCGGCGGGCTGGTTGAAGATGATCGCAAGACTGACGATCTTGCCGTCACGCACGCTGAAGTAGTTTGTCAGGACAATGTCGTCGGGCAGATTGGTCCGGTCGAACGTGCCATCGTAGGCCCCGCGCACCACGGTATCGCCGTAATGATCGAGCACCTCGCGCACTTCGATCGTCACCTTGTCGCCGACCATTTCTTTGGCCACCCAGCGGCGAATGGCGTCGATTCCGACGAATTCGCGGTGGTTGTCGTTGACGTAGGCATCCTCGGCGAACGTGGCCACCGCGCGATCGGTGTCGGCGGCGTTGATCGCGTCGATGTGTTCGGCGACGATCCCCGTCAGGTGGGTCTCTTTCATACTCTCGTCTCCCATTCGTGGCCGGCGCGGTGTTACACCGGTGATCCCACCGTGCGCGCTGACACCGTGGGCGAGTCAAGGCTCATTCAGGGCGTGAGTCTCCCCCGGGGGAAGAGTGCACACTGAAGCCATGAGTTCACCCGCGCTGTTGGCCATCGGGGACTTCTCCCGTGCGACGCAGCTGAGCGTGAAGATGCTGCGGCACTACCACCAGATCGGGCTGCTCGAGCCCGTTGATGTTGATCGCGCTACCGGCTACCGCCGCTACAGCACCGACCAGATCTCGACAGCACAGATCATTCGCCGCTTCCGGGCTCTAGAGATGCCGCTCGACGAAATCGGCGCCGTTATGAGCACCACCGATATTGGTCAACGCAACGAGCTGATCAACGCGCACCTCATGCGGCTGGAATCCCAACTCGCACAGACCAAGCGGGCCGTCGAGTCGCTGCGTGAACTGCTTGAGTCCGGGCCTGCCACTGAAGGCCGGATAGGTTACCGCCGAGTCGAAGCGACAGAGGCCCTCGCGATCAGCGAGGTCGTCGACGTGGGAGACGCGCTGACCTGGCTGCAGGGTGCGCTGGCCGAGCTGTATGCCACCCTGACCGCTCAAGGCGCGCGCATCTGCGGCCCGGCTGGGGGTATCTTCGCCGACGAGCTAGTCGCCAGTGAACGAGGACCGGCGACCGTTTTCGTCCCGTTCTCCGGTGACATCCGACGCACCGGACGCCTCACCGAACTGGTGGTACCCGCCGCCGAACTGGCCATCGTGGTGCACGCGGGCTCGTATCGCGACTTCGACCTGGCCTACGGCGCGTTGGCCACCCACGTCGCCCAACACGCGATCGCCATCGATGGGCCCATTCGCGAGTACTTCCTCGTCGGCCCCCAAGACACCCGCGACGAAACAGCGTGGCGCACCGAGATTGGCTGGCCGGTCTTTCACACCACGACCGCCTAGTACCCGCCCGACTCTCGCTACCGCGACATGGCGAGATCGCCTGCCGCGCGCTCGAACCAGAGGATTCAGCGCTGTCACACGTCATTTGCAATACTCCGGCAAACCGCCGCGGTTACTAATCATTAGTTAAGTAGTCGACTACTTATCCCGGCAGCGCGGTGCGAACACATACTTTATGCCTCTGCAAGGAAAGGTGGTCCGATGTCCGCACCCCAGTGCCTTCCGGTGGAAACCTGCGACGTTTGCATCGTGGGAGCCGGCATCGCCGGGCTAAACGCCTTGTTCGCCGCGAGCCGATACCTGTCGCGGGACCAAAAGGTGATCCTGATCGATCGTCGAGGGCGCGTCGGCGGCATGTGGGTCGATGTGTACTCCTATGTACGACTGCACCAACCGCACCCCATGTTCACCGCGGGCAACATCGAGTGGACGCTCGGCAAGGATCGCGGCTACTTGGCGACCAAGGG
>DASZKQ010000403.1:0-6418 GCA_035552835.1 Mycobacterium sp.
CTCATTGCCGGGGGGCCGCTGATTCCCGCCGCTCTTACTGCAGTGGGCACTATGTGGTGCTACCCAGTAGCGGCCTAAGTCGCGCCCAGTTGCTGGCTTGCGCCTGTTGATCGCCTATCCGTGCCCCCAGTCGGACTCGAAACGTATTTTCGGCCCTGGTCAGGGGGTCGGCAGCGCGTCTACCTGCGGTTTCTCGTTAGTTAGCGTTAGCGGAAGTTACTGTAACTGTGGGCAAAATGTGGGCAGAAAGTGGGCACGGCCGCGCCCGGCCGCCTGACGCGTTAGCTGCCCGGTAAAGGTCTGCCGCCAGCTAACCGGCGCTGGCACGGTCGCGTCAGCGGCCAGCTAACTACCGCACCGCAGCCGGGCCGCACAGCACCCGGCAGTCGTCCACGACCGGCGGCGCATAGATCACGGCGTCACAGGTTCGGCAGCGCCAGCTCAGATGGCCGCCACGGCACGAACAGGGCACATGACCGACCAGCACCCGGCCGGGTGCGAGCCGGTGCCCGTATCCAGCACTGCCGGGCGCACCGACCAACAGCGTCGTTAGCAATCCTAATCTTAAGCTGGACAGCGAAAGTGGGGACACTGCCGGGCGCACCGACCATCCACCAACACAGCGCCAAACCGGGCACCATCCACACGGCGTAGCATTTCGCACTACCAGCGAAGGGCCGAGGAGGCTCCCATGAAAAAAATTCATCAGCATCATCGCGGCGTGTATCGGCGCTCTGGTATTAGCGGCGGGCATCGCGCTTCCGAGCGCATCGGCTGACCCAACCAACGCCCCAGGCCCCAACCCGACCGCGGCTAACCAGCCGCCGGGCCCCGATCAATCAATTGTGGACGGGCAGGACGCCTACCTCCATGGATCACCTCTGCCCGGGCAGGACGGCCACTAACCCCCCGGGGGCAGCCCTCAACGACCATCCCTACCGCTAACTCCTGACGACCCTCCGAGAGCACCGCCGCGACCTGCGACGGCCCGGTCCCGCCGCCGGAGCAAGCAAGCGACAGGAACCGGGCCGCGTGCCGCCGCCCAAGTCCCCGCCAGACAGCAACGAACAAGCTGGAACCCTTAACGGGCCGCGTTCCGGCTGGCCAGCTACGGCGAAGCTGGCCAGCCATCGTTGGGCGTTTCCGGTGCTGCCATGACGATTTGGAAGGGCACCGGATGCGCCCGGTTTGGGTGTCAGCGGGGGTTCACTACCACTGACCTCCGAGAGGCTGACCGTGTTCCTTGTGCACCGCGCCGCAACGATGCCACGAAACAGCCCAACCAAATAGTAGCTGACCTCGGAGTTTGCTGGACTTGGCGCGACCGGACAGCTACGCTCGACACATGCCGCACACGCCGAACTCATGCGCGGCGGACCGCGCTTCGGCGGGTCGAAATCGACCAGTTACCAACGTAATTCGCGCGACGCGAAAGTTATTGTGCGCCAATGCGTTACGGCTCTACCGATAGCGTGGAAGACGGTGCACGCCAACGGGTTTCGAGGTCGTTAGCGTTGCGAAGTAGCCTACCGGCAGCGCGACGCAAGCGCCGCATCCGCGACAGCGATTCCGTCGCGCACCATGCGCTTGAACTCATGGGGGTCGGGAACCCGACTACTGCCATCAAAGGCCGCGTCCCATCGCGCCCGTAGATCATCTACCGCACGTTGCGCGGGGAACCTCCCGGCCTTGGCTTCGCGCAGCGCCCAGCACAGCGCGTCCCACATGCTTCCGTGGCGCCCGCCCGGCGTCGCGTCGAATTTGTTGAGTATTGGTGCTAGGGCGTAGGGCTCGCGGTCGTCGGTGTAGGCATTCAGGAATGCTTCGGCTTTCGCGTCTAGCTCGGCGGGTGTCAGCGCCTCGTGATTATGAACTCCTGCAACCGCGTTGAGCTTCGCCGCGATCTCGTCGGGCCGGTACGGTATCGGCTCATCCGGCCCAGCGGTGTACGCCCCACCTTCAGCTGAGCGCGGGTGCGTGCTCGGCGCAAGGATTATCGCGCCGCCGTAGCAACGGACCTCGCCCCAGCTCTCGCCTTTGGGCCGCTTTAGTTTGCCGAGGCCACCGCCGAACCGCTCACCGGGGCGCAGTCGGTAAATGTAATGCCCACGCTTGCTATCTGGGTCGGTTGTGGTGCGGCGGAACACCGCTCGGTCTAGGTGGTCCCTTAGCCGCGCCGGTACGTTCTCAGGATGGTCAACATCGATCACCAGCAGCCGGACACCGCCAACATGCATCGCAATCCCGGCATCAGGCCATCGACGCCACCATGCACGCACTGTGTCGAGGTCGGTCGTCGCGCGATCCGGCCAGCCTTGGCCGAGGTGACTGCCGGGGTTCTTCGTGCCGGGGCGCACTGGCACGATGGGTATGCCGCACTTCGCGTATGCCTCTGCAGCTTCAGCGGCCGACATCCCGCAAACGTCGGGCCAAATTGCGGGGCCGTCGCTGAGTTCGTTGTCGCGCGCCGACTTTCGGCGGGCCGGTTCCGGGGTTATACTCATAACTACCTTCAAGAGTGATGGGGTACCGCCCGCAGCCGCCCGCCAGATCGGCTGCGGGCAACATTTCTATTGGGCTGCTGACGTTTTCGGCCCGCGGCCCGCGTTAGGGCCGACGAATCTGGTAGCCGTGGGTTGCTTCTGCGCGGCGATGAAGTCCCACCCGTCGCGCTTAGAGAAGTAGTTGTTGTTACCAAAGCGCGTGGGGATTATCCTGCGGTCTATCACTGCGTGTTTGATCGCACGACGACTTATGGGAAGGCCCTCGTCGTAGCGTAGCCACTCCCAGAGTTCTTGCTCTGTCATGGTCGGCTTTTCATCGTCGTTCACGGGACCGCTCTCCAAAAGGTTCCCGCCCGCCAGGCAGGCATATACCAACGTCCGCAACAGGTTTAGTGCGGCCGCGCGATTCCCTTTGGTTGTCCCGAAATCCTCTAGCGCCGAAGGGCCGCCAAACACCTTCGCCGAGATCCGGTTTCTCTAACCTTACCCTAACCGCCGCCGCACCGCCGAAGCTAAAGCAACGGCGAACGCAACAGCGGCGGAAGGGGTTACAAGATGCGACCGTACATGTCCCTGGCGAACATGTTGCCGATGCTGCTAATGCTCGACAGAGCCGCGAACTGGGGAAAGCCGGGGGGTGTCGGCGGTGTCTGCGTCATCGACGCTGGGGCTGGCGGCTCGGGATTGGACCCTCAGCGGCCACCAGAACCAACGCCCCAGCAGTGTGGCAATCGACGGCGTCATCAGCGATCGCACGATTAAGGTGTCGACCAGCAGGCCTATACCGATGGTCGTGCCCCCTTGCCCGATCGTGCGCAGGTCACTGAACACCATCGCGGCCATAGTGAAGGCGAACACCAAGCCCGCGGACGTCACGACTGCGCCCGTGCCGCCCATGGAGCGGATGATCGCCGTCTTGATGCCCGCGCCGGCCCCGAGTTCCTCCTTGAACCGCGAGACCAACAACAGGTTGTAGTCAGACCCCACGGCCAGCAGGATGGTGCACGCGAACGGCAGCACGATCCAGTTCATTTCCAAGTGAACCAGGTGTTGCCACACCAGCACCGAAAGGCCGAATCCGGTGGCTAGCGACAGCAGCACCGTGCCGACGATCACCAGCGAAGCGATCAGCGCGCGGGTCAGCGTCAGCATAACGATGAAGATCAGGATCAGTGCGGCCAGGGCCTCGACCATCACGTCGTATTTGGTGGCTTCCTGTATGTCTTTGAACGCCGGTGCGGTGCCGCCGATCGAGAACTTGGCGTCTGCCAACGGTGTTCCCTTGACGGCCTCCTGTGCCGCCTTGAGTTCGCCGTCGACGTGTGAAATGCCCTCGGGCGTTGCCGGGTTCTGGTCGTGGGTGATGATCATGCGGGCGGCCTTGCCGTCCGGGGAGACCAACAGCTTGAGCCCCTCCTGAAAATCTGGGCTGTTGAACACATCCGGGGGGATGTAGAAGAAGTCGTCGATTTTCGCCTTGTCGAAGTATGTGCCCATCAGCGTCGACGTGTCGGTCATGCGATCCATTTGGGTGATCAGGTCCGAAAAACTGCTGTAGAGGGTGAGGAACGTCGCCTGCATGGACTTCGTGACCGCGATCAGCGGCGGTAGCTGCGCGAGGAGTTGGGGCATCAGCGTGTCGACATGGTCTAGGTCGTGCACCAGTGTTCCGATGGTTTCGCTGAGCTTGTCGACGTTGTCCAGCGAATCAAAGAGCGATCGGACTGACCAGCATATGGGGATATCGAAGCAGTGTTTATCCCAGTAAAAATAGCTGCGAACCGGCCGCCAGAAATCATCGAAATCAGCTAACGAGTCTCTCAGGTCATTGGTGATTGCTTGCATATCGTGGGAGGTGCCGACTATGTGATGAGTGGTCGCGGTCAATTCGCTCATCAAGCTATACATGTGCTCCATGGTCGCGATCATCATGCCCAGGTCATCGCTGCTCAATTTGCGAAGATCCTCGAGCCGATCCTTCAGGTATTGCAGGTTCGCCCTGATAGGGACGGCCCCCATGCCCACCTGAAACGGGATCGTGCCGTGTTCGATGTTGTATCCCAGCGGCCTGGTGATGCTTTGCACGCTGGCGATACCGGAAACTCGGAAGATGTTTTTCGCGATCCTGTCCAAGTCGAGCATGTCTTGCGGTGTGCGAAGGTCGTGGTCGGCTTCGATGAGCAACAGATCGGGATTCATTCGCGCGAAGGTGAAATGCTGCTCGGCGGCGGCGTCTCCGACATTGGACACCGTGCCGGCCGGAATGTAGCGGCGGTTGTCGTAGCTGGTCAGGTAGCCCGGAAGGGTAAGTCCGCCGACGATGGACACGACGAGGGCGGCGGCAAGGATCGGCACAGGCCATCGAACGACCGAGGCTCCTATTCGCCGCCACCCACGACCGTTGGTCGTTCGCTTGGGCTCGAGCAGACCGAAGCGGGCGCCCACCACGAGGACGGCCGGAACCAGGGTGAGCGAGACGGCGACAACGACGAGCACCCCCAGCGCACACGGAATCGCCAGCGTGTTCAAGTACGGCAGCCGAGTCAAGCGCAGACACAGCATCGCTCCAGCAACCGTGAGGCCCGAGCCCAACACGACGTGGGCGACCCCGCGATAGGTGGTGTAAAAGGCGGTTTCACGATCCTCGCCGTTCTGGCGTGCCTCGTGATATCGGCCGATGAAGAATATCGCGTAATCTATTCCGGCCGCTATCACCAGCGACATCAGCAGGCTGACCGCGAAAGTCGTAAATTCCATCAGGTGAAAATTCCCGACGACCGCGACTACCCCTCGCGCGCAGGCTAATTCGACCGCCATCACCGCGAGCACGAGCAGGGTGGTGACGATGGAGCGATAGACGATGAGCAGCATGATCGTGGCGACGATGATGGTGATCGCGATCCGCTTCATCGCGCTCTTGTCGCCGGCCTCGGTGGTGTCGGTGGTCTGCGGCTCCTGCCCGGTGACATACGCCTTAACGCCCGCCGGTGGGTGCGAGTGCGCGACGATGTTCTCCACGGCGAGGACCGACTCGTCCGCCAGCGTCTTGCCCTGGTCGCCGGCGAGGTTCACCTGCACGTAGGCGGCCTTGCTGTCGGCGCTCTGGTTGCCCGACGCCGTGATCAGATTGCCCCAGTAGTCCTGGACGTGCTCCACATGCTTGGTGTCGCCTTGCAGTTGGCGCACCAGATCGTCGTAGTAGGTGCGCGCGTCGGGGCCTAACGGCTGATTACCCACCAGGACCACCATCGCCACGCTGTCGGATTTGAATTCGTGAAATGCCTTGCCCATGCGGTTCATCGCAGTCGTCGATGGGGCACTGTTGGGCAGCATTCCCGCCGAATTTTCGTGCTCGACCCGCTCTAGGTTCGGTGCGGCGACGCGCAGGACGACGGTGAGAACCAGCCAGCCCAGGATGATTGGCACCGCCAGTCGCCGAATCGTTCGCGCGAGAAACGACCGCTGGGCGTGATTGCCGCTCATGCGGCCTTCACCAAGCAGAACGTCTGCGCGTTAAGCCTGTCGGCGGATTGCTGTTCCCTGACCTCGCCATTGACGACGATGCGGCAGCCGATCGTGTCGCTATTGCCCTGGGCCACGACAGAGGCGAAGACCCCCGGCAGGGTCGTGGTCACCGTGTACGACCATGGCAGCGAGGCGAATTGCGCTCCATGTGGTTGGGCGTTCTCATCCAAGTAGCTGACGTAACCCACCGTGCCGGCGGGACCGGTAACCTCGTACGTCACCCGCTTGACGTTGATGGGCTGTATTACTTCGACCTGGCCAGCCGTCGACAGACCTTGCGAAGCAAAGGCTCCATGCAGCTGATAGGCGGCAAACCCGCCGACCACCAACACCACCGTGATCACCAGAGGTATCCACGTCCGCTTGAGAACGCCCATCACCGCAGTACC
>DASZKQ010000404.1:0-9030 GCA_035552835.1 Mycobacterium sp.
CGAAGATCGCGAAATCGAGTCCTGGCTCAGCGAATTGCGGGGATCGCAGCCGACTCCGCCGCCGTCGGAACCGTCCGCCGATCAGACCCGGGCAATGCCGGTTCCGGGCCAGCGCCCTTCGGGTCAGCGACCCACCGCTGAGGACGATGCCACCACCGCCATCCCGACCCCTCCGCGGGAGGAGAAGGACCCCGACGTGGCCACCCAGAAAATGAACGCCCGCGGAAACGCCGCCGACAACGGCAATCGGAACCGTCAGCGTCGGGGCGGTGGGCTCAGCGCTGCGGATTTGCTACGTCGAGAAGGCCGGATGTAGCTCTAGTCCTCGGTTTCGCTTTCCGGCTCATCCGGTTCGGCTTGGATGATCGACGCTTCATCGTCGGTTCGCTTCGCCGCGGCGGACGGATCCTCGGCCAGTAGCACTTGGAACGCGTTGTTGAAGAAGGCGACCGTCGGGACGGACAGCAGCGCGCCGACGATCCCGGCGAGCACACCGCCCGTCGAGATCGCCACCACCACTGCCAGCGGATGGATTGACACTGCCCGGCCCATCACCAATGGCTGCAGGATGTGCGCCTCGAGCTGGTTCACGCCGATAAGCACGCCAAGCGTGATGAGCGCATAGATCCACCCCTTCGCGAGCAGTGCAACCACCACCGCGAGAAAACCGCTCAGGACAGCACCGACCAGCGGTATGAAAGCGCCGAGGAACACCAGCGAGGCCAGCGGCAAGGCCAGCGGCACGCTCATGATCGCCAAACCGGTGCCGACTCCCGCCGCGTCGACCAACGCCACCAGGAAGGTGGCCCGCACGTAGCCGACCAGCGAGCCATAGCCCGCGCTGCCCGCGGCGCGCACCCGCTCCCGCACGTCAACCGGGAAGATCTTGGTGACATAGGCCCAGATATTGCGCCCGCCGTAGAGGAAGAAGATCAGCGTAAACAGCATCAGCAGTGCGGCAGTGAGGATTTCGGTGACCGTGGCTGCAGTCGACAGGGCGCCGCTGGTCAACTTCGCCTGATTGTTCTGCAGCGCCTGGATTGCCGCGTTGCCGGCGTTCTCGATCTGTTGGCGGCTCAGGTGCAGCGGCCCCTCGATCAGCCAATTGCGAGTGGAATCGATGCTGCGGGTGACCTGGTTGACCAGATCCGGCAAACCGATGACGAACTGACTGATGACGAATGTCAGGATGCCGCCCAGAATCGCGAACGCGCTTAGTAACACCAGGGCGACCGCGCCACCGCGGGGCGCGCCCCGCTGGTCCAGCCAATCCACCGCCTGCACCAGCAATGCGCTCAGCATCAACGCCAGCAGCAGTGGGACGACGATGATTTCCAGCCGCTTGATAACCCAGAGCAAGGCGACCAGCGCCGCCAGGATGACCAACAACCGCCAGGACCAGGCAGCGGCCTTCCGAACGATAGGTTCGACGGAATCCCCGTAATCCGCGTCGGCCTTCGACGGCATGTCGCCAGCCTAACCGTCGACCGATAGGTCACTACTGCAAATACAGTGCGGACACCTGCGCCTGCACCGATCCTGGCGCGACCTGCACAGCTACGCTAAAGCAGTGTCGAGCGACGCACCGGCCAGGAACGTCAACGGTCAGCACGAAGAACGTACCCGCGGCAAATACTGGTGGGTGCGTTGGGCGGTTCTGGCCGTCGTTGCGATCGTGCTGGCGGTCGAGGTGGCACTGGTGTGGGACCAACTGGCCAAGGCCGCCAAGAGCCTCTATTCAGCGAAGTGGTGGTGGCTGCTGGCCTCGGCCCTGGCGGCCGTCGTCTTGATGCACAGCTTCGCCCAGGTGCAGCGGACCCTATTGGCATCGGCCGGGGTGCACGTCAAGGAATTGCGGTCGGAAGCCGCCTATTACGCGGCCAACTCGTTGAGCACCACACTCCCCGGCGGTCCGGTGCTGGCCGCGACGTTTCTGCTTCGGCAGCAACGGATTTGGGGTGCGTCGACGTTGGTGGCGTCGTGGCAGCTGGTGATGTCGGGTGTGCTGCAAGCGGTTGGGCTGGCGCTGCTGGGTCTGGGCGGCGCATTCTTCCTCGGCGCGAAGAACAACCCGTTTTCGTTGCTGTTCACCCTCGGCGGCTTCGTCGCGTTGTTGCTGCTGGCTCAGTCGGTCGCGTCACGACCGGAACTGATCGACGGGATCGGGTCCCGGGTGTTGTCGTGGGTCAACTCCGTTCGTGGTCGGCCGGCCGACAGCGGCCTGGCGAAGTGGCGCCAGATGCTCTCGCAGCTGGAATCGGTCAGCCTGAGACGGCGCGACTTGGCGGCGGCGTTTAGCTGGTCACTGGTCAACCGGTTCGCTGATGTCGCCTGCCTGGGCTTCGCTGCGTACGCGGCTGGGTATCACGCGTCAGTCGGCGGGTTGACGGTCGCCTGTGCGGCCGCCCGCGCGGTCGGCACGATACCGCTGATGCCTGGCGGCCTGTTGGTCGTGGAGGCGGTGCTGGTGCCCGGTTTGGTGTCTAGCGGGTTGCCGTTGTCCGGCGCGATTTCGGCGATGTTGATCTACCGGCTGATCAGCTGGTTGTTGCTCGCCGCCGTCGGGTGGGTGGTGTTCTTCTTCATGTTCCGCACCGAGAACGAGGTCGATCCCGACGCCTCAGAAACGGGCACAGACGGCGAGGGGGAAACCGACGAAGCCGCCGCGATAGAGCTGCCCGGCGACCAGGCTGCGGCACAACCGAAGAACGGCGTCGGCCGCGTCGACGCGGCCGACGCCGCGCTACAAGGTCCGGTGCCGCCGCCGGATTTGGACGCAGAAACCGGCAAGACGCCAGAGATACCCGAGCGCCGGGGCGCCGCCCAAAACTAGCCGCGCGACTACTTAACGGCGCTCAGCCCCGGCATCACCGCCGGGCCGGGTGCGGCCGGCGCCGCCGCCGGAAGCCCACCCGCGGGCACCGCACCCTGGGCTCCGGAGATGGCCTGCGCCGTGGCATTGGGCAGGCCACCGGGTAACCCGCCCGGCAGCGCGCCCTGCGCGCCCTGCATGAAGCCGAGCACCTGGGGAAGGCTGATCGGCAGCTTGCACCTGGTCGACAGCCCCGCAAGCGGCTGCGCGATCGTCTGCAGATCGCCGGCCGCCTTGGGGTTGGCACTGAAGTAGCTCTTCAGCGAGTCGACCGACTGCGGTCCCGCCGGCTGTTGCAAGACGGTGGTCATCGCCTGGTTGGTCTCCGGATGCCCGTCCAGGTAGTCGCCGGCCGACCTGGCTACGTTGCCAATCGTTCTGGCCATCTCACTGGCAGCACAGGGGTCAGACGCACCGACTGCCGACGGCGCCGACAGCAGCACTACCGCGGTGGCACCACCCAACGCAGTGGCGGTCAGTACGCCGAGCAGCCGTCGGCGCAACGTTGCAGTACTCCCAGTCAGGGAAGTCATACATAACTCCTTGTTGGCATGCGGGCGAGGGCCCAGAGGCCATCCTGCCATCGACTCCGGCGGCGCGGCCAATTCAGCCGACAAGAAACTGCTCACACTCAATCAGCCTCGCCACCACGGAGGCACAAACACCGACATCGTTGCCGAGTTGTTGCAGCTCAGCGAGCCGTAAGCGACCTTGCCACATAGCTTGCTGGGGTAGGCTCAGGCGCGAAACCTGATACCGGGAGACCGCAATCCAGCACTTCATGATGCGCCTAAGCAGCAACCTGCGCAGATTCCGCTGGCTGGTCTTCACAGGTTGGTTGCTCGCGCTAATCCCCGCGATCTACCTGACGATGACTCAGGGGGGTCACCTCACCGGCGGTGGCTTCGAGGTGGCCGGATCCCAGTCGTTGCGCGTCCATGACGAGCTCGAGGGGCATTACCCCGACCAGGGCACGTCACCGTTGGCTCTAGTGGCGGCGCCACGCGCAGATGCCAGCTACGAAGACATGAACGCCGCTGCCGCGTTTCTGCAGCAAGTCGCCGGCCAAGTCACCGACGTCGCTGTGGTGAAAAATCCGGCCCAGCCAGCGCCACAGCCCGACCGGCCGTATGTGGTGTCGTTGCGCCTGGATTCCTCGAATAACAGCAGCGCCAGCGATGCCGCCAAAAAGCTGCGGGCAAAGGTTGGCGTCCAGGGCGATCGGCCGGGACAGCTGGAAAACGGCAGGGTCCGGCTGTATGTCATCGGCCAGGGCGCGCTGAGCACAGCTGCGGCGGCCAACACCAAACACGACATCGCCGCGGCGGAACGCTGGAACCTTCCGATCATCCTGATTGTGTTGCTGGCGGTGTTCGGTTCGCTTGCCGCCGCCGCGATCCCGCTGACGTTAGGCATCTGCACCGTCGCCATCACCATGGGACTGGTTTATCTGCTGTCGGCCTACACCACGATGTCGGTGTTCGTGACCTCGACGGTGTCGATGTTCGGCATCGCGCTTGCGGTCGACTATTCGCTGTTCATTTTGATGCGCTTCCGCGAGGAACTGCGCGCCGGACGTCAGCCCCAAGAGGCGACGGATGCGGCGATGGCGACGTCCGGCCTCGCCGTGGTGCTGTCCGGGATGACCGTCGTCGCCTCGCTGACCGGCATCTACTTGATCGCCACCCCAGCGCTGACGTCAATGGCCACCGGCGCAATCCTCGCGGTGGCGGTCGCAATGCTGACCTCGACAACCATGACACCGGCGGTGCTGGCGACGTTCGGCCGGGCCGCCGCCAAGCGATCCGCAGCGCTGCACTGGTCGCGGCGACCCGAAACGACCCAGTCGCGGTTCTGGAGTCGCTGGATCGGTTGGGTGATGCGCCGGCCGTGGGCGTCGGCGATGGCAGCGTCGGCGGTTCTCATCACCATGGCGGTGCCGGCCCTATCGATGGTGCTGGGCAACAGCCTGCTGCGGCAATTCGACTCATCACACGAGATTCGCGCCGGGGTGTCGGCGGCGGCCGAGGCGCTGGGTCCCGGCGCACTGGGCCCGGTGCAGGTGCTGGTGACCTTCCCCGACGGCAACGCGTCGGCGCCCGCGCACGCTCAGACACTCGCGGCGATCCGTCAGGAGATGGCGCAAGCACCCGACATCGTCTCGGTGGTCCCGCCGGTGTTCGCCGACAACAACGCCAACGCCCTAGTGTCCGGGGTGCTGTCGGTGGATCCCGAGGACCTGGGCGCGCGCAACAGCATCGCTTGGATGCGGGCCCACCTACCCGCGGCGGCGGGGACCAGCACCGCGCAGGTGGACGTCGGCGGACCGACCGCGCTAATCAAAGACTTCGACGACCAGGTGTCCAGAACCCAGCCACTGGTATTGATTTTCGTCGCATTGATTGCCTTCGTCATGCTGCTGATCTCGATTCAATCGGTGTTCTTGGCGTTTAAGGGCGTGCTGATGACGGTGTTGTCGGTGGCTGCGGCCTACGGCAGCTTGGTGATGGTCTTCCAGTGGGGCTGGCTGGAGAAGCTGGGGTTCGCACCGATCAGCTCGATCGATTCCACCGTTCCGCCACTGGTGCTGGCCATGACGTTCGGCCTGTCGATGGACTACGAGATCTTCTTGCTGACCCGAATCCGGGAACGGTTCCTGCAAACCGGTCACACCCGCGACGCCGTGGCCTACGGCGTGAGCACCAGCGCGCGCACCATCACCAGCGCCGCGCTGATCATGATCGCGGTGTTCATCGGTTTCGCGTTCGCCGGTATGCCGCTGGTAGCCGAAATCGGGGTGGCGTGCGCCGTCGCGATCGCGGTGGACGCCACGGTAGTGCGGCTGGTCATGGTGCCCGCCTTGATGGCGATGTTTGCCCAGTGGAACTGGTGGCTGCCGCGCTGGCTGCACCGCATCCTGCCATCTGTCGACTTCGAAAAGCCTTTGCCCACAGTCGATCTGGGCGATATCGTGATGATCCCCGATGACATCTCGGCACCAGTGGTACCGAGTGCAGACCTGCGGATCGTGCTGAAATCTGCAGCCAGGCTCAAGCACCTAGTCCCAGACGCGATTACCGTGGCCGACCCGTTGGCCTTCACCGGATGTGGACGCAACGGTGTACTGCGAGGACACGTCAAAGGCGGCGACGATGCCGCTACTGCCACCACGCAGCGGTTGGCCGCGGCGGGGGCCCCGGCCCCGACCAACGGTCATTCGATGGCAAAGAAGTTCGTCGGCGGCTTGTCGCACCGTAACGGCGTCGGCCGCGCCGCACCCCGCGCGGTGCGGCCCGTGCATCCGGTCACGCTGTGGCGCGGCCGGCTGTCGGTGGCTCTCGACGCGCTGGAAACCCAGGCCGAGACCGACCACCCGACGTTCGAGCGACGCAGCCCGGTGGAAACCACGCACGTCCAGTTGCCCACCGGTGACCGGCTGCAAATCCCGACCGGCGCTGAGACGCTGCGGCTCAAGGGCTACCTCATCATGTCCCGCAACAGCAGTCGCGATTACGCGGAATTTGCTGAGCTGGTCGACACGATGGAAGCCGAGACCGCCGCATTCGTGCTGGCCGGTATGGATAGGTATTACTGTTGTCAATCACCCAGGCGGCAATGGATCGCCACCCAGTTGGTCCGGCGGCTCGCGGATCCACATCCAACGGATCTCGACGACGAGCATTGGCCCGGTCCGGATGCGAAGGCAGACTGGGAGGAGGTCAGGCAGCGCTGCCTGTCGGTGGCAGTGGCGATGCTGGAGGAGGCGAGGTGACGTTGGCAGCCGACCGACGCCACGGACCGGCGCCGCACCGACCCCCCGTCCGCCAGCGTGATGTCGAGCGGCCCGTGGAGTTCTGGCCTACCTCGGCTATCCGCTCGGCGCTGGAAGGTGGCGACATCGCCACCTGGAAACAGATCGCGGTGGCGATCAAGCGCGACCCGTTCGGGCGCACCGCACGCCAAGTCGAAGAAGTTCTGGAGAACTCGCGGCCCTACGGCATCTCCAAAGCGTTGGCCGAGGTACTGGACCGCGCCCGCGCCCACCTAGAAGCCAACGAGCGGACTGAAGTGGCCCGCCACGTGCGGTTGCTGATCGAACGATCAGGGCTGAAGACGCCCGAATTCGCGTCCCGGATTGGGGTGCACGTCGACGAGCTGGGCGCCTACCTCGCTGCGAAGTCCAGCCCGTCGGCGTCGTTGATGATCCGGATGCGCCGGCTGTCTGACCGGTTCGCGAAGGCTAGAACTCAACAGCCGGCTCAGCAACCGCCCCCGCGGCCGCCTCGCGGCAACTGATGCTTGGTCAGCCCGACGATGTGACGCTGGGGCGCATCCTGGCCGAAACCCGCACCATCGCGGTGGTCGGCGCATCGGACAAGCCGTCGCGGCCAAGCCACGAGATCTACTCGTATCTGGTCTCGACCGGCGACTACCAGGTCTACCCGGTCAATCCGACAATCACCGAGATCGACGGCGCCCCAGCGTATCCCCGGTTGGCCGATCTGCCGGTGGTACCCGACGTGGTCGACGTGTTCCGGCGATTCGACGAGTTGCCATCGGTACTGGCCGACGTGCTAGCCCTTGAACAACGTCCGAAAACCCTTTGGCTGCAGGAGGGTTTGTGGCATGCGCAAGTGGGCCGCGACGCCGAGGCAGCCGGAATGCAAGTAGTGATGGACCGTTGCCTGATGGTCGAGCACGCCCGGCTGCGCTGACGCTGGTCAGCGAGCGTTGATCGGTGAGACGTCGAGCACCAGCCAATGGTCGCTCTGCTTGGTCAGGGCGATGCGCAGCGCCAGCACCGCGTTGCTGGGAGGCTGACCCGGTGCGTCCTGAGTAGCGCGCAGTAGCACCGCCACGGCGGCCGCCGACGGCCCGATTGCTTCGACGCCGGCTTCCAGCGTCGACGCGGACGCGGTGATGTTTCGGTGCGCCAAATCCGCTGTGGCCTTTGCGAAATTGTCCTTGAATGCGGTCGCCTGCTCGGGCACCATCATGGCCGCGGCCCGGTCGATCGAGACCATCGGTTGCTGCGGCGAGAACGTGCCCGTCGCCTCCGCCATCCCGGTCGCTATCCGCACCACCTCTGCCGCGTCGGCCTTCAGGCGGCGGTCCGGCAACGTCCAGTGGGTGTAACCGGTCAGCACCGCCGACACCACCGCCACTGCGCACAATGCGACTACCGCCAGCCGCAGACCGGGCGCGTCGTCGTCGGTGCCGACGGTGACCGAATCCCGGCGCAGCAGCCAGACATTCACCGCCATGGCCTGGACGATCAACAGCGCCAGAATCGAACTTGCCGACACCCACCACCGCGGCCAGCCCAGAACCACCCCGATCGCCAACAGCGCAACGATCGCGGCCACGGGTGCCGCGATATCAAACGCCAGCACCCGCCAGGCGTTCCTCATCGGATCGACTGGAGCCGCGAGATCATCAGCTTGCCGTCCACGTCGGAAACACCCAACCGCAGGTTCCAGTGCACCGTCTGCGGCTTGCCGCCGGTGTTCTCGCTGACCGACGTGGCGACCACGATGACCGTGTCGGTGCGACTGGCGACCGAAGCCGGCAGTTGCTCAGCTGGTGCAGGCCGGGGGGCGCCCGGCGCAGTGTCCAGGTCGTGGTGTACCGCTTCGAACGCGACCGCCTCGACCTGGCCGTGGCTGGTCGATTGCAGCCGCTGCACCACTTGCTGATAGGGCTGCATGGCGGAGTCGAAATCGGCGTTGAGTTCACCGACGGTCCCGTCGTGCAGCCGTTGCAGGCTGGCCGCGACGTTACCGGTGTTCATGTTGATCAGCACGCCCGCCCAGTCGACGGCGGCCTGCATCGCCCGGCTCTGATAGCTGCGTTCGTCGACGTCACCACGGTGCGCCAACCAAATCACCGCACCCAACGCGATCGCGGCCACGGAAAGCGCTCCCAGCGCCGCCGATGCCACGCCATAGCCGGAGATGGTCGGGCCGTCGAATTCGTCCGGCGCCGTTTCATCTGCTGGCTCGGTCTGCTCGGGCATGGCCGTGAGCCTAGCCGGGCGACGATGCAGAGCCCGCAAGGGCGATGAGGAGGAGCCCGGCGATCCAACACAGCCGGGCGACGATGCAGAGCCCGCAAGGGCGATGAGGAGGAGCCCGGCGATCAGGCCCAGCCGGGCGACG